>CABUBZ010000029.1 GCA_902489945.1 uncultured Collinsella sp. | reverse complement strand
TTGCCGAGCATCCATCCGATGCGTTCGACATCCTGCGCGCCCATCACGATTTGGCGAGCCTGCTCGCACGCGAGCACGAGCTGCTGACCTCGCATGGACATGGGCGTTCGCTCGACGGCATACCTACCCTTGATTCCATTGCCGACCGCCTCTCGACCGAGGCGGCAAGCGGGCACATCGATGCCCGTATCGTGGACGCCGCTCATTTGCTGGCAGAGAAGACCTATGGCGACGAGATCGACCCGTCCAAGCTGACTCCGCGTGAGCGCCGCCGCCTGGAGCGCGCCAAGCTCGCCGTGCACGAATACCGCCGCCGCATGCTGGAGCTCTACGCGCGCGATGAAGCCCAGGACGACGACGGCAAATAACGAGATGCTTCCCTAGGGGAAGGCGCGTCCCGCTTTGAAGGCTCGGAACGGGATGCGGTTTCCGCATCGGCCCCCATCGGGAAGCCACATCCCAGAATGGACGCTCAGAGCGGGATGCAGTTTCCGCTTTGGACCCCTGCCGGAAAGCGCGTCCCAGTTTGAAGACGCGTAATGGGATGCGCTTTCCGAAACAAAGGCCTTGGGGAAACTGTGTCCCGGAATGGGCGCTCAGAGTGGGATACAGTTTCCGCGAGAGACCCGTTGCGGAAACGGTGTCCCAGAATCGGCGTTCAAAACGGGGCACATTTTCCGAAACATGGCCCTGAGGGAAGCTGCGTCCCGGTCTGAGCCGGAATTCTGGGACACGGCTTCCACTTCAAACAGAAGAAGGCGCGCTGCCTGCAGTTGATGCAGACAGCGCGCCTTTTGGTTGAGCAATATTGAGGCTGGGAGCTGAGGCTTGTGGCCCCTTAGGAGCGGGCGGCTCCGTCGACGGGGAGGATGGCGCCCGTGACATAGGAGGACATGTCGCTTGCCAAGAAGACAAAGGCGTTGGCGACATCCTCGGGCTCGCCCATGCGGCCGAGCGGGATGGTGGCGATGATGGGCTTGATGACCTCTTCGGGCAGGTTGGCGACCATATCGGTCTTGGTTACGCCTGGGGCGACGGCGTTGACGCGAATACCCATGGGGGCGAGCTCGCGCGAGAGCGACTGGACCATTCCGTTGACGGCAAACTTGGACGTGGGGTAGCCGACGCCAGAGGGCTGGCCGTACTTGGCGACCATCGAGCTTGTGGTAGTGATGGTGCCGCCGTGGCCGGCCTCGGTCATGATCTTGGCGGCAGCCTGGTGGCCATTAAAGACAGCGACGACGTTAAGGTCCATGACCTTTGCGAACTCCTCGGCCGTGTAGTCCAAAAGGGGCGAGCGCTGGGAGATGCCGGCGTTGTTGACGACCGTATCGAGACCGCCCATGTCGGCTGCAGCCTGGGTAAAGGCCTCAGTCACGGCCTCGAGCGAGGTGAGATCGCAGGAACGACCCCAGACCTTGGCGTCGGGATAGACGGCTGCCAGCTTCTCAACGGCTGCATCGGCAGTCTCCTGACGCGAGCCAAAGACGGTGACGGCGGCACCCTCCTCGATAAAACGGCAGGCAATGGCATAGCCGATACCGCGCGTGCCTCCGGTGACGATTGCTTTCTTGCCCTCGAGCAACATGGTGCCTCCATTCTTCGGGGGTGGACGTACGCAGCACAGCGTAGCGGTAGCCGGAATCGACCGCGTTTGCATATCGGTGAACGGTAGCCCGCGTTACCGATGAGCGGCTCGCGCAAATTTGCTCTGCCGTTGTGCTTGGGGCAGGAGACAAAAGGGCTCCCGTCCCACATCGGACGGGAGCCCTCAAAGCGCGTATTGCTAGGCGATTGATGGATTAGTTGGCCATAACGCCTTCGGTCCAGGCCTCAACGTCCTCGATGCGCAGGACGTTGGCGACCTCGGCCACGCAGTCGACGCTGGCAAGCTCGGCGGCGGCAGCCTGGACGTCCTTCTCGAGCGCGCGGTGCGTCAGGAAGATGACCGAGCAGGCATCGCTGACGCCCGACTTGCCGTCCTCGACTTGGTTGATGAGCGAGATCGAGATGTTGTGCTTGGCAAAGATGTCGACCGTCTCGGACAGGGCGCCCACGCGGTCGGCGACCTTCAGGCGCACATAGTACTTGGTCTGGAGCTCGTCCATGGGTTTAAAGGCGAGGTTGTGACCATAGGGCTCAATCTCGGGCAGCGGAGCCACGCCGCGGCTGATCTGCTCGGAGAGCGACAGGATATCGCCCACGACGGCGCTCGCAGTGGGGAAGGAGCCTGCGCCGGCACCGTAGAACATGGTCTCGCCCACGGCGTCGCCTACCACGTAGACAGCGTTCATGGCGCCGTTGACCTTGGCGAGCATGTGGTCGGCGGGGATCAGCGTGGGGTGCACGCGAACATCGACGCCGGCGTCGGTATTGCGGGCGATGCCGAGCAGCTTAATGGTGTAGCCGAGCTCGCGGGCCTGGGCGATGTCCTCGGCGCCGATGGTACGGATACCCTGCTTGTACACATTGTCGGTGGTCACGCGGGTGCCAAAACCGATGGAGGCGAGGATTGCCGTCTTGCTGGCGGCATCGAAGCCGTCGACGTCGGCGGACGGGTCGGCCTCGGCATAGCCCTTGGCCTGCGCGTCGGCAAGCACGTCGGCGTAATCGGCGCCCTCGGCGTCCATGCGCGACAGGATATAGTTGGTGGTACCGTTGAGAATGCCGGCGATGGTCAGGATCTTGTTGCCCACCAGGTCGTGCTCGAGCGTGCTGACAATGGGGATGCCACCGCCGCAGCTGGCCTCGCACTTAATCTGCACGCCGCACGCGCGTGCCTTCTCGGCAAGCGTCTCGACGTGACGGCCCAGCAGGGCCTTGTTGGCAGAGACGACGTGCTTGCCGTGCTCAAAGGCGGTGGTGAAGATCTCGGTTGCGGGATGCTCGCCGCCGATCAGCTCGACGACGATGTCGACGGCGGGGTCGGTGACGACGTCGTGCCAGTCACTCGTAAAGGCCTCGCGCTCAATACCGGCTGCCTCGGCCTGCTCCCAGGCAAGCGCGCAGGCGCGGGTTAGCTTAAGGTCGATGCCGTAGGCGGCCAGGTACTCATCGTGGTGGCTCTTGATCAGACGGGCCACGCCGCCGCCGACGGTTCCCAGACCGATGAGGCCGACGTTCACGGTGCGCAGGGGTTCGCTCATAGATAGCTCCTTCGTGCATCTTATAGATTGATTGGTCAAGTAAGGTTGAGTGCATTCTAGCGTGAACCGAGGGCGCGTGCTCGCCAGGCAACAGGAGTCGCACAAAACGGCACCCCCGAAACGCTGCGGAAACATTGGAAACATGCTCGCTACAAACGAACTTCCGTAACAAACTGTCAACGTTTGCGCCATAAGGTTTGCCCCGTACCGCAAGACGGCCGCACTGCGGCCAGCGAAAAAAGGGGGATACCATGTTCAACATCAACAGCACGCTCAGCCGTAGGAACTTTCTCGCCGGCGCCGCGGCGCTCGGCGGCACCGTCGCGCTCGCTGGTTGCTCGTCGGGTGGCTCGGACAGCGGCTCCGCCGATGACGGCAAGACCTTCAAGATCGGTGTCATTGGCCCTCTGACCGGCGCTGCGGCAACCTATGGCGTTTCGGCCGAGAAGGGTGCCAAGCTCGCCGCCAAGGATTTCTCGACCAAGGACCTCAAACTCTCGCTTAAGTCCGAGGATGACGTCGCCGACGGCGAGAAGGCTATCAACGCCTTCAATACCCTGTGCGACTGGGGCATGCAGGCGCTTGTCGGCCCCGTCACGACTGGTGCCGCCGTCGCCGTCTCGGGCGAGATCGCCGACGATATGCTCATGGTCACGCCTTCGGCCTCGTCGCTTGACGTCACCAAGGACAAGACCACGGTCTTTCAGGTTTGCTTCACCGATCCCACCATGGGCGCCAGCGCCGCGAAGTTCTTGGCCGAGAAGTACGCGGATGCCAAGATCGCCCTGTTCTACAACTCCGGCGATACGTATAGCTCGGGCGTTGCCGACGCTTTTGCCGAGCAGGCCAAGGCGTCCAAGCTCGATATCGTCGATACCGAGACCTTTAAGGACGACTCCTCCACGAGCTTTACCAACCAGCTCACCAAGGCCAAGGAGGCCGGCGCCACGCTCATCTTTGCGCCGATCTACTACACGCCGGCGTCCGTCCTGCTCAAGAACGCCAAGGACATGGGCTACGATATGACGCTCATGGGTACCGACGGCATGGACGGCCTGCTCTCTGTCGAGGGCTTCGATACCTCTCTTGCCGAGGGGGTACTGCTCATGACCCCGTTTTCGGCTGACGACGAGAAGAATGCCGACTTCGTCAAGGCCTATAAGGATGCCTACGACGAGACGCCTAACCAGTTTGCCGCCGACGCCTACGATTGCGTCCACGCAATCGTCGAGGCTATCGATAAAGCGGGCATCGACCTTACGGCCGACGGTGCCGACATTGCCGGCGACCTTGCCAAGGCCATGCGCAAGATCAAGATCGAGGGCCTGACGGGCGAGCTCACGTGGAACGACGAAGGCCAAGTCGAGAAGCCCGCTACGGCCTATGTGATTCAGGACGGCAAGTACATCGCCGCCTAAGTGCGCATAAAGCACGACCGGTGAGGCTGTTTTATTCAGGGCAGGGACGCCTGTAACAGAATGGAAACATTACTTTTACATAATAAAGTGGCAATACTGCATAAAGTAATAGAAATACGCAGAATTATGGATAAATGAACAAATCCAAAGAAAAGTTGAAATAATCGCCACTTTCCTTAACTAAAGCGTCTACTATTTTGCGAACGCCGAACACGGCGAAGGATGGCCTGTCGGGTAACCGAAACCCGACGAGATTTGAGAGGAGAGCCGCATGTCGAGCCTCACCGGTAAGTCATTGAACCCTGTTATGAATCGCAGGAGCGTTATCGCGAGCGCAGCAGGTCTGGGGGCGATGTCCATTCTAGCTGGCTGCTCCTCCAACGGCGGCGACAGTGGTTCCGCTTCGGGCGACGCTTCGTTTAAGATCGGCACCATCGGCCCGCTGACCGGCGCCAACGCGTCCTACGGCAAGTCCGTTACCCAGGCTGTCGAGCTTGGCTGCAAGGATTTCTCGACCAAGGAGCTGCCGCTTGTCAGCAAGGCCGAGGACGACCAGGCTGACGGCGAGAAGGCCGTCAACGCCTTCAACACCCTGCTCGACTGGGGCATGCAGGCCCTCGTCGGCCCGACCACCACGGGTGCGTCGGTTGCCGTTGCCGCAGAGTGTGGTAACGACCCCGAGACGTTCATGATCACCCCGTCCGCGTCCTCCGAGGACGTTACCAAGGGCAAGGATTGCGTCTTCCAGGTTTGCTTCACCGACCCCAACCAGGGTGTCAACGCTGCCAAGTTCCTGGCGCAGAAGTATGCGAACGAGAAGTTCGTGCTGTTCTATAACTCCGGCGACGCCTATTCTTCGGGCATCGCAGATTCTTTTAAGGCCCAGGCCGCTAAGTCTAAGCTTGAGATTGTCGACGAGGAGACCTTCAAGGACGACTCTGCTACGAGTTTTACCAACCAGCTGACCAAGGCAAAGCAGGCCGGCGCCACCATGATTTTTGCACCGATCTACTACACGCCCGCATCCGTCCTGCTCAAGAACGCCAAGGACATGGGCTACGACGTCAAGATGATGGGCTGCGACGGTATGGACGGTATCCTGGGCGTGGAAGGTTTCGACACCTCTCTGGCCGAGGGTCTGCTGCTCATGACCCCATTCTCCGCCGATGACGAGAAGAATGCCGACTTCGTCAACGCCTACAAGGATAAGTATGGCGAGACTCCGGACCAGTTTGCCGCCGACGCCTACGACGGCGTGCATGCGGTGGTCGAGGCCCTCAAGGAAGCCGGCCTGGGTGCCGACGCCGACCCGACCGAGGTTGCCGAGAAGCTTCCCGAGGCTATGCGCAACATTACCGTTGACGGTCTGACTGGCAAGCTCTCCTGGAACGACAAGGGCCAGGTCCAGAAGGACCCGACGGCGTACGTCATTACCGACGGCAAGTACGTACAGGCCTAATTGGCCGCCTTACATAGAGCGGTTTTGATCCCAAGCAGGGGAGGTTTTGGCCTTCCCTGCTTGCTTGGTATCTAGGGACGATGTAACGTCCCTGTTTCATACATTAACTGGAAACCTATTCGAAAGGGGGATGTGGAACATGACGGTCTTTATCCAATACCTGGTCAACGGCCTGTCCATGGGCAGCGTCTACGCCATCATCGCGTTGGGCTACACCATGGTCTACGGTATCGCCAAGATGCTGAACTTCGCTCACGGCGATGTCATCATGGTCGGTGCCTATGTCTCGTTCTGCGCCACGTCGTATCTCGGCCTCCCGGGCTGGGCATCTGTAGTTCTCTCTTGCGTGGCCTGCACGGTTCTCGGTGTTCTCATTGAGGGTCTGGCCTATAAGCCGCTGCGCCAAGCAGGCCCGCTGGCCGTTCTGATCACGGCTATCGGCGTGTCTTACTTCCTGCAGAACGCCGCGCAGCTTCTGTGGGGCGCCACGCCCAAGAACTTCACTTCGCTCGTCACCTTCCAGGTGCCGGAGTTCTTGGCCAAGTTCAACGTAAGCGCCGTCTCGCTCGTCACCATCGTCGCCTGCCTGGTTATCATGGCCGGCCTGATGTTCTTTACAGGTAAGACCAAGATGGGCAAGGCCATGCGCGCCGTGTCCGAGGACAAGGCTGCCGCTCAGCTCATGGGCATCAACGTCAACCGCACCATTTCGATGACGTTTGCCATCGGCTCTGCCCTTGCCGCCATCGCCGGCGTGCTGCTGTGCTCCTACTCGCCGGTGCTGCAGCCCACGACGGGTGCTATGCCTGGCATCAAGGCCTTCGACGCCGCTGTCTTCGGTGGCATCGGCTCCATCCCCGGCGCTTTTGTCGGCGGCATTCTCATCGGCATCATCGAAGCGATGGCGCAGGCCTACATTTCCACGAGCCTTGCCAACTCCATCGTCTTTGGTGTTCTGATCATCGTCCTGCTCGTCAAGCCTGCCGGCCTCTTGGGCAAGTACGTCCCCGAGAAGGTGTAGGTGAGCGTTATGAAGTTCCTTAAAGACAAGCAGACGCGTCACGACTTTGTCACGTACGCCATGTGCCTTGTGGCGTTTGCCATCGTGTTCTTTATGCAGTCCAACCACATGATTCCGCGCATGATCGCCGGTCAGCTGGTTCCCATCACGGCCTATATCGTCATGGCCATTTCCCTTAACCTCGTCGTCGGCATCGCGGGCGACTTGTCGCTGGGCCACGCGGGCTTTATGAGTGTCGGTGCCTATACGGGAATCGTCACCGCCGTCGCGCTGGAGAGCGCCGTTCCCTCCGATCCGGTGCGCCTTATCATCAGCATCGTGGTCGGCGCCATCGCTGCCGCCATCCTGGGCTTCTTGATCGGTATCCCGGTCCTGCGCCTGAGCGGCGACTATCTGGCCATCGTGACCCTGGCTTTTGGCGAGATCATCAAAGAGGTCGTCACCTGCCTCATTGTGGGCGTCGATTCCCGCGGCCTGCATGTGATCTTTAACATCACGGGTAACTCCACGATCGACGACCTGCACCTGCTCGAGGACGGCACCGCCATCATCAAGGGCGCGCAGGGCGCATCGGGCGTGTCGACCTATTCGACCTTCCTTGCCGGCGCAATCCTGGTTATGGTCGCGCTCGTGATTGTGCTCAACCTGGTTCGCAGCCGTACCGGTCGTGCCATTATTGCCGTGCGCGACAACAAGATCGCTGCCGAGTCTGTGGGCATCTCCGTCACCCAGTACCGCATGATCGCCTTCGTGGTTTCCGCTGCCCTCGCCGGCGCTGCCGGAGCCCTGTTCGGCGGTAACTTCTCGCAGCTTTCCGCCACTAAGTTCGACTTCAATACGTCCATCCTCATTCTGGTGTTCGTGGTCCTGGGCGGCCTGGGCAATATGCGCGGCTCCGTTATCGCCGCGGCGCTGCTCACGGTGCTCCCCGAGCTGCTCCGTCAGTTCTCGGACTACCGCATGCTCATCTACGCCATCGTGTTGATTCTGGTCATGGTCTTTACTAACAACCCACAGCTCAAGGCGTTCTTCGCACGCATTAAGGACCGCTTTGCTTCCAAGAAGGAGGTGGCAGCCGATGCCCAGTAAGTTTGAGTTCAACAAGGGCAAGATGGTCCCGTATCCTTCTGGCGCCATCGTTCCCGACCGCGACCTGGGCCAGCGCCCGGCGCTCGAGTGCATTCACCTGGGCATTGAATTCGGCGGCCTTAAGGCGGTCGACGACTTTAGCCTAACCATCGGCAAGACCGAGATTGCCGGTCTCATCGGCCCCAACGGTGCCGGCAAGACCACGGTCTTCAACCTGCTCACCAAGGTGTACCAGCCTACGCACGGCACCATCCTGCTCGACGGTGAGGACACTTCGGGCAAGTCGGTCTACCAGGTCAACCGCATGGGTATTGCCCGTACGTTCCAGAACATCCGTCTGTTCAACACCATGACGGTGGAGGACAACGTTAAGGTCGGCCTGCACAACCAGGAGCGCTACTCCGGCTTTGAGGGCGTGTTGCGCCTGCCGACGTATTGGAAACACGAGAAGGCCGCCCACGAGCGCGCCATGGAACTGCTGTCCATCTTTGATATGGAGCACCTGGCAAACGAGCAGGCCGGATCGCTGCCTTATGGTGCCCAGCGTCGCCTGGAGATCGTCCGCGCGCTTGCCACCAACCCCAAGCTACTGCTGCTTGACGAGCCTGCCGCCGGCATGAACCCGTCCGAGACCGCGGAGCTCATGGAGAACATCGTCAAGATTCGCGACACCTTTGGCATTGCCATCATGCTTATCGAGCATGATATGTCGCTCGTTATGAACATCTGCGAGGGCATCTGCGTGCTCAACTTTGGTAAGGTCATCGCCAAGGGTACCGCCGAGGAAATCCAGAACAACGATGCCGTTATCGAGGCGTATCTGGGTAAGCAGGATAAGGGGGAGAACTAAATGGCAGAGCCGATGCTTTCCGTCTACAACATCAACGTCTGGTACGGCGCCATCCACGCCATCAAGGACATCTCCTTTAACGTCAACGAGGGTGAGATCGTGGCCTTGATCGGTGCCAACGGCGCCGGTAAGTCCACGACGCTCAAGACCGTCTCGGGCCTGCTGCGCTCCAAGACCGGCTCCATCAAGTTTATGGGCGAGGACATTACCCATACGCCCGCTGATAAGCTGGTTGGTAAGGGCCTGGCTCAAGTTCCCGAGGGTCGTCGCGCCTTTTTGCAGATGACGGTTGAGGAGAACCTGGAGATGGGTGCCTATACGCAGCCCAAGTCCACGGTGGCTCCGGGCCTGGAGCGCGTCTACGAGCAGTTCCCGCGCCTGAAGGAACGTCGTCGCCAGGTCGCCGGTACCCTTTCAGGCGGCGAGCAGCAGATGCTCGTTATGGGGCGCGCCCTTATGAGTAACCCCAAACTGCTTATGCTCGACGAACCTTCCATGGGTCTGGCGCCGATTCTGATCGAACAGATCTTCCAGATTGTCGAGGACCTGCACAAGGCCGGCACCACGGTGCTTCTGGTCGAGCAAAACGCGCAGATGGCGCTTTCCATTGCCACACGCGGTTACGTGCTCGAGACCGGCAAGATCACCATGACCGGCACGGGCCAAGAGCTCCTGCACGACGACAACGTCCGCAAGGCCTATCTGGGCGGTTAATCCATTCAACAAAGGGGGCGCTGACCAACCCGGTCAGCGCCCCCTTTTAAGTTGCGGTGAAATAGGGACTGAATACGGGCTCCGGAGGCCAAATGAGTCCCTATTCCACCGCAACTTCATGGGGATGTGTGACAATGCCCGTCGGAAAACATCTGCTGTCTTTGGGGGTCTATCTATGCTGTACGAGTTTTGTGCCGAGAACTTTGAGCGGGTGCCGGCGGCTATCGATGCCGGTGCAAGGCGTATTGAACTGTGCGACAACCTTGCCGTTGGTGGCACCACGCCTTCGGCCGGCGTTATCAGCGCTACGACCAACTATGCACACGAGCACGATGCGCGGGTGATGTGCATGATTCGCCCGCGTGGCGGTGACTCTCATTACAACCAAGACGAGCTGCGCATGATGGAGATGGACCTGGGCCTTGCCGTAAGCGCCGGCGTTGACGGCTTGGTCTTTGGCAGCTGCAAGCCCTGCGCTGGCGGATGGGCGCTCGACGAGCTTACGTTGGGCGCTCTCGTGATGGCCGCGGGCTGCGCGACCGAGGAATGCAAGCGTGAGCCCATCGACATCACCTTCCACATGGCGTTTGATCAGCTCTCGCCCGAGGCTCAGCTCGACGCGATTGACATACTCGCCGACTGCGGCATCACACGCATCCTGACGCATGGTGGCGCTGCCGGTACGCCGATCGAGGACAACTTCGAAAACCTGGCCCGCTTGATCGAGTATGCGGGCGACCGCTTGACCATCCTTCCCGGCGGCGGCATTTCCACGGTCAACCGCGATACCGTGGCGGCGGCACTGGGCGTCTCCGAGCTCCATGGCACCAAGATTGTGCCGCTGGAGGTATAACCCGTGACGCTGGTATTTGACGTTCAGCAGGCGAACGGTAAGCCCGACGACAACCGTCGTCCCGGCACCGCGTGCCCCTTTTGCGATACAGAAGGGCTCACCGACATCATTCGCCGTGATGGCGATTGCATTTGGCTCGAGAATAAGTTCAAGACCCTGCGCGCCACCCGTCAAACCGTGCTGATCGAGTCGGCCGATCACGATGCCGACCTGGTGACCTATGAGCCAGATGAACTCCACCATGTGATGCGGTTTGCCCTGGGTTGCTGGCAGCAGATGATCGATTCACAGCAGTATCGAAGCGTGCTCATGTACAAGAACAAGGGTCCGCTCTCGGGCGGTAGCCTCGTTCATCCGCACATGCAGATTGTGGGTTTGGAGCAGGAAGACGGCTATGCTTCGCTGGCTTCCGCCAATTTCGAAGGCATCAATGTCTGGCAACAGGGGAGGATCTCGGCCAACATCTCAACCGAACCCATCATGGGGTTCTTTGAGATCAACGTTTCAGCCCCGCAGGGAATCGCCGCCAGCGATGACACGAGAGATCAAGCCGAGGCGGATCTCTTCGCCGATGCAATCCAGGTAGCTCTGCGCTATATCCTGAACGAGCACCACGGTGGTCGCGCAGAGTCGTATAACCTGTTCTTCTATCACCTGGGCGGTCGGACCATTGCCAAGGCGCTGCCGCGTTGGGTGGTTTCGCCCTACTTTGTCGGCTATCGTTTGGCCCAGGTCAATGCTGAGACAACGCTCGATATCGATGCTGAGCGCCTGCGTGCGCATCTGGAAACGCTCGTATAGCAAGACTAACACCCGCGTAATGCGGACAGTCTAGCGTGCCATGGCGTCGCGGCCGGCTTCGACGCGCTTGCGCTGGGCGGCGCGCTCCTCGCCGGTCAGACGCTCAAAGAGATGCCCGATAAGCGAGGCGAGTACCTGCTGAAACAGCGTTCCGCACATGACGGGAAACACGACTTCGCCCGGAAAGTACTGCGTGGCGATGACGGCGCCCGAAGAGATGTTACGCATGCCGCAGGTAAAGCACATGGTGGTCGTCTCGCTATATGGCAGATGCAGCGCATGGGCGACCAGAAAACCGACGACAAAGCCACTGATGGCGAAGACCAAAATAAAGAGGGCGACTTCCAGGCGCACCGCGTTCATGTGCAGCACGTACTCGCTCATGGCGGTGGAGTTGGAGGCGATAACGCCCATCATCATGAATTTGCAGGCGGGCGAGAGCACGGGGGAGAGCTTCTCGTGTCCCCATCCACGCGTGAGCTCGTTGATCACGATGCCGAGCACGGCGGGGATGGCGATCATAAAGGCCATGTCTTGCATCATGCTCGGCACATCGATCGAGACGGTGGCACCCAGCAAGAGCTTAAGCGTGAGCGGAATCGTCACAGGGGAGATAACCGAGGACGTCAGGATGATGGTGAGCGCGAGCGGGCCGTTGCCGCCGAACATGCTGATCCACATAAAAGCGGTGACGGCCACGGGCACGCTGTACTCGAGCACGATGCCGCAGACAAGGTTGGGGTTGGAGCCAAAGAAGAGTGACCCTATGGCATACGCCGCGATGGGAATAAGCACTGCCGAGACCAGCAGCGCCAGAATCAGGTGCAGCGGACGGTGGAACACCTCGGCTACCTGGTGAAAAGTGTTGCTGAGCGCGCCCTGAAACGTCATAAAGGCGAAGAGGGCGGGAACAATGGGCTTGAGCACGCCGATCTGCTGGGGAAAGAGCACGCCGAGCGCCACGCAAATCGGAACGATGATCTGCATATGCCCCGCGAGGAACTTTCCCAGTCCAGCCCATTGCTTCATATGTCCCGTGACTCCCTTTATCCGCGAACTCGTTTGTATGGATATGCTAGACGCTCGTATGCGTCCGTGCGGCTGAAACGCTCGATTATTTCGAGACCATTACCGCCATCGTTTGCCGAAACCGCGGCGCACCGCGGCGTTTTGCGTCCGCGCTGCACGGTATAATAAATCCGTTCAACAGATCTGCCTGCCGAAGCGGGCATACACAGAGGACTCATCGCTATGAACCGTGAGAGGTATCGCGGCGACCTGCCCCTATCGGGGGTGGGTGCCTATGTCATCGCTTAAGACGACGCATCGCTGGGCGGTCGCTCAGCAAAACCCCGAGCTCGAAAAGGAGCTTTCGGCTGGTCTGGGCATTCCCGGGCTGGTGGCGCGCATTATGGTCGCGCACGGCATTGGCTCCATCAAAGAGGGCCAATTGTTTTTGACGCCTTCGCTCGATCGCGACTGGGCCGACCCACTCATTATCCCGGGCATGTCGGTCGTCGCCGACCGCGTCGAGCGTGCTATTCGCAACCACGAGCACATTGCAGTCTTTGGCGATTTTGACGTTGACGGTATTACGTCGACCTGCCTGTTGACCGAGGCGCTGCGCACGTTTGGCGCCGATGTTACGCCGTTTATTCCGCATCGCTTTGATGAGGGCTACGGTCTTTCGCGCGCGGCGCTCGACCGCGTTAACGAGCTCGCTCGCCCCCAGCTGATCGTGACCGTCGATAACGGCATTGCCGCCAAGGAAGAGGTTTCCTATCTGGAGAGCCTGGGGATCGATTTGGTGGTCACGGACCATCACGAGCCCTCCGACCAGGTGCCGCAGGGTGTGCCCCTGACTGACCCCAAGCTCGAGGACGAGGGCCCCTCGCGTGAGCTTGCCGGTGCTGGTGTGGCGCTCAAGCTGGTGCAAGTCCTGGGTGAGCGCCTGGGCAAGCCGTCGTATTGGCGTTCGCTAATCGAGGTCGCGGCGCTGGGCACCGTGTCCGACATGATGCCGCTCACGCCCGAGAACCGCGCGCTGGTTGCCGAGGGCATCCAGCAGATGCGCGTAACCGCTCGCCCCGGCTATATCGCGCTTGCCGCGCTCGCCAAGGCGGACCTTTCTACCATTACGGCCGACGGCCTGTCGTTTTCGCTCATCCCTCGTCTGAATGCTGCCGGCCGCATGGCTGATCCCAAGCTGGCGCTCGACCTGCTGCTTGCCCGCGATCCCATCGAAGCAAGCGCACTGGCGGCTGAGCTCGAGGAAATCAACCGCCAGCGCCGTGAGATCGAGGCGGAGCTCACGCGCGATGCCATGGCAAAGGTCGAGGAGGCCTATGACGGCGGACGCGCGATCGTCGTGGGCGGCGAAGGCTGGCACGAGGGCGTCAAGGGCATCGTGGCAAGCCGTCTGACCAACCGCTACCACGTGCCGGCGCTGCTGTTCTCGATCGAGGACGGTATCGCGCGCGGCTCTGGTCGCTCGGTGGGCAAAGTTAACCTGTTTGACGCCGTCGAGCGCTGTTCCGACCTGCTGATTCGTCGCGGCGGACATGCCGGTGCGGTGGGAGTGACCATCGAGGCATCCAAGCTCGATGAATTCCGTCGTCGCCTTTCCGCCGTGCTATCGGAGATTCCCGCCGAGGACTTTGAAGACATCGACGAGGTTGCCGCCACGGTCGACCTTTCCGAGCTGAATATCGAGACTGTAGAGCAGATTTCCCGTCTTGAGCCGTTTGGCCAGGGCAACAAGGTGCCGCTGCTGGCCGCCGAGGGCGTGACGATGTGCGATCGCGCCGTGGTGGGCAAAACCGGCGAGCACATGCGCTTTGTGGCGACCGATGGCGCCGCGAGTGTGCCGGCCATTATGTTCCGCGTGCCGCAAATCGATAAGCTCATCAACTGCGATAGCGCTGTCGACTTGGTGTTCGAGGCCGTTGCCGAGCATTGGCAGGGGCGTGTGAAGCCCAAGCTCATGATCAAGGATGTTCTGGTCCGCGATACCATGCTGCCCAGCGTCGACGATCCGGCATGCGAGCTTCGTCGTGGCGTGCAGCCGGCGGATTCCGGCCTGCGCCTGGAGTCGCGCAAGCGCGAGACGCTCGCCCAGCTTTCCTATACCGAGCTCACGCGCTCGCTTATCCATAGCTTTATAGGCTCGAACCAGCCGCACCGCGCGCAGGTCGAGGCGCTCGATGCCCTGGCCGATCACCAAAGTGTTCTGGCCGTTATGGGAACGGGACGCGGCAAGTCGCTCATCTTCCATGTGCATGCCGCGCGCGAGGCGGTTCTTCGCGGGCGTGCGAGCATCTTTGTCTATCCGCTGCGCGCGCTCGTTGCCGACCAGGCCTATCACCTCTCGTCGACGATGGCCGCGCTCGGCATTGGCGTCGGCGTGTTGACCGGCGAGACCGTGGAGGCGGCGCGCGATGACGTGTTCGCCGGCCTGGCTTCGGGCCGCACCGGTATCGTGCTCACGACGCCCGAGTTCCTGTCTATCCACCGTGACCGCTTCGCGCGTTCGGGCCGCATCGGCTTTGTCGTTATCGATGAGGCGCACCACGCCGGCCTTGCCAAGGGCGGCGACCGCAGCGCCTATCTCGACATGCCCGATATCCTCAAAGCCCTGGGCGACCCGGTCGTTATGGCTGCGACGGCCACCGCGACGGCTCCGGTCGTGGCCGAGCTTGCCCGCATGTTGCCGATCACTCGCACGGTGGTCGACGAGACGGTGCGCGAGAACCTGCAGCTCGAGGACGACCGCGACCTTGCGAGCCGCGAGAACCGTTTAGTGTCGATCGTGGCGACGGGGGAGAAGACCGTCATTTACGTCAATTCGCGTGATCAGTCCGTGGCGCTTGCCAAGACACTACGCAAACGCGTTCCCGACTGTGCGACCCGTATCGCGTTCTATAACGCTGGCCTTACGCGCACCGACCGCCATCGCGTAGAAGAAGCGTTTCGAGACGGCAGCCTCAGCTGCATCGTTTCGACCTCCGCCTTTGGCGAGGGTGTCAACCTGCCCGATATCCGCCATGTCGTGCTCTACCACATGCCGTTTGGCGCCATCGAGTTCAACCAGATGAGCGGACGTGCCGGCCGCGACGGCCAGCCCGCCGTAATCCATCTGCTCTATTCGTCGCGCGACGCCCGCATTAACGAGCGCCTGCTCGACTGCTATGCGCCCGAGCGCGACGAGCTCGTCACGCTCTATCGCGCGCTGCAGACCATGTGGCGCTCCAACCGCGGCAAAACCGGGGACGATTCCTTTAGCGCGAGCGATATCGACATCGCGCAGATGTGCCTTGCCATCGATGCTCGCACGCCGGTCGACGAGCGCTCGGTGGAAAGCGGCCTGGGAATCTTCGAAGAGCTTGGTTTTTGTCGCGTTTCGGGGTTTGACGACACTCGTCGTATCGCGATGGCCGAAAACCCCGGCCGCGTGCAATTGAGCAGGTCAATTCGCTATTTGGAGGGCTTGCGCTCGCGCATGGAGTTTTCGGCTTTCCGGAGCTGGGCGCTCGATTCGTGCGCTTCTGATATGCTAGCCAAAGTTAACCGCCCGATCGTACCGCGGGCCTAGGGGAAGGGGACCTCGATGGATGCCGCAGCCCGTACCGCCCATGATTCCACCCTCCAGCCGTTTTCGGAGATGGAGCACTATAAGCATGCCGATGAGCTGCCGCCCGAGATTATGGCGGACAGCTACGACAAGCTGGAGCGCCTGTGCCTCAAATATATGAATGAGGACGACTTTTCTAAGGTTGAGCAGGCCTACTGCTTTGCCGCCGAGAAGCACTGCAACCAAAAGCGCCGCTCGGGCGAGATGTACATTAACCATCCCGTCGAGGTTGCCATCATTTTGGCCGATCTCAAGATGGACTGCGATGTGGTGTGCGCCGCGCTGCTGCACGATACCGTCGAGGATACCGAGACTTCTCTTGCCGATGTTTCCGGCCTGTTTGGCGATACGGTGGCCGAGCTCGTCGATGGCGTGACCAAGCTCACCAACATCGAAGTCGACAGCATGGACGAGAAGCAGGCGCTCACGCTGCGCAAGATGTTCCTCGCCATGTCCAAGGACATTCGCGTCATCATCGTTAAACTTGCCGACCGTCTGCACAACATGCGAACGCTGGCAGCCCTGCGCGAGGATCGTCGCCTGTTTAAGGCTCGCGAGACCATGGACGTGTACGCGCCCTTGGCCGACCGCCTGGGCATGAGCTCTATTAAGTGGGAGCTCGAGGACCTGTCCTTCTTCTACCTGGAGCCCGATGCCTACCAGCGCATCGCGCGCATGGTGGCTGAGTCGCGCGAGGTCCGCGAGCGCTACCTTGCCGAGACCATCAAGACGCTTACCGATGAGCTCAACCGCATTGGTCTGGAGGACTTCCAGATCAACGGCCGCTCCAAGCACTATTGGTCCATCTACCAAAAGATGAAGCGCAAGGGCAAGGAGTTCTCCGAGATCTACGACCTGGTGGCGCTGCGCGTAATTACCCATTCGGTGCGCGATTGCTACTCCACGCTCGGTGCGGTGCATACGCTGTGGCACCCCATGCCTGGTCGCTTTAAAGACTATATCGCCATGCCCAAGGTCAATAACTACCAGTCGCTCCACACGACGGTCATCGGCCCTACGGCTCGTCCGCTCGAGATTCAGATTCGAACCTACGAGATGCATGAGCAGGCCGAGTACGGCATTGCCGCCCACTGGCTATATAAGAAGTCGGGCGGATCGTCTGCTTCCAAGACCAATGACGCTCAACGTTTGGACGACCAGATCAACTGGCTCAAGCATTCGCTCGATTGGGCGGCTTCCGACGAGATTACCGATGCCAAGGAATACCTGCACTCGCTGAAGGTCGATCTGTTCGATCAGGAGATCTTTGTCTTCACGCCCAAAGGCGAGGTCATGGCGCTTCGTGCTGGCTCCACGCCGCTCGACTTTGCCTATGCCGTTCATACCGAGGTGGGAAACCATTGCGTCGGCGCCAAAATCAACGGTGCGGTGGCTCCGCTCACGCACGAGATCAAGACGGGCGACCGCGTTGAAATCCTGACTAACAAGAGTTCCAAGCCGTCGCGCGATTGGCTCAAGATCGTTAAGACACCTTCCGCCAAGTCAAAGATCCGCCGCTATTTTGCCGCTGCGACCAAGGACGACGACGCTGCCGCCGGTCGCGATATGCTGGCCAAGGACCTGCGTAAGCGTGGCTATGGCATTTCTACGCCGCGTTCGACGCGTGCACTCAACGCCGTGGCGGAGCAGTTTAACTTCAAGCAGCTCGAGGACCTGTTTGCCGCCGTCGGCGCCGGCAAGGTTGCCCCGCGCGCTGTGGGCAATAAGGTCGAGCAAATCTTGGACCCCAAGCCCGAGGAACAGCTCACCAAGGCCGAGGCTATCGCCGAGGTCGTGAAGCAGCCCGCTCGCGGCTCCAACCGCAAGCCGCAAAAGCGCGGCAAGAGCGCCAGTAACGGCATTATCGTCAAGGGCGAGAGCAACAGCGGCCTGCTGGTCCGTCTGGCTCATTGCTGCAACCCCGTGACGGGTGACGACATCGTCGGCTTCATCACGCGCGGTCGTGGCGTTTCGGTGCATCGCGCCAACTGCCCCAACGTCAAGGGTCTTATGGAACATCCCGAGCGCATGATCGATGTGGAGTGGGACGGCGCTGCCGACACCCTCTTCCAGGTCGAGATCGTGGTCGAGTGCCTGGACCGCATGGGCCTGCTCAAGGATGTCACCATTGCCATTGGCGATGCGGGCGGCAATATCCTTTCTGCCGCCACATCGACCAACCGCGAGGGTATTGCAACCCTGCGCTTCATGGTCGAGATCTCGGACGCGAGCGGTCTGGATCCGCTGCTGGCTTCCATCAGCAGTGTCGATTCGGTCTACGACGCTCGCCGTCTTATGCCCGGCGAAGGCGGAGCTCAGCTCAAACGCCGTGTGTAGGTGCGAGAGCCTCTCAGCATCATAGATATTGGTTACGTTCGAGGCATCGTTTGGTGCCTCGAACGTATTTAAGAAGGAGGGTATGCGCATGGGCGATATGACTTTGGACCTGACACCCCGAGGTGCGGCTTCGATTGAGACACTCGTCAACGGCCCGATTCAGACCAACAGCTACGCCGTGATTTCGAATGACGAGTGCTTAATCGTCGATCCGGCGTGGGAGGGCGAGCGTCTTGTGGAGCATATCCGCACCGCGCATCCCGAGGTGCGCGTACTCGGCTCTGTCTGCACGCACGGTCATGTCGACCATGTTGGCGGGGTTGCCGGGGTTCGAGCTGTCGTTGGCGACAGCGCACTATATGAGTTGTGCGCTAAGGACGTGACGGTACCTCGCGCAAATATCGAGGAGCAGCGCGCCATGTGGGGTATCGAGACGCCCGATCCGGGTGAGCCGACGCGCTTGCTTGCCGAGGGCGATACAATCGAGGTGGGCGACGTCTGTCTGCAGGTGATCGAGACGCCGGGGCATACGCCGGGCGGCATCGTCCTGTTCGCCGCGACCGAGCAGGGGAACATCGCCTTTGTGGGCGACACGCTTTTCCCGGGCAGTCACGGTCGTACCGATCTTTCCGGCGGTGACGAGGCGGCGATTATGCGCTCGCTCTCCAAACTTGCCAAGACGCTTCCGCCCGATACCGTTTGCTTGACGGGCCATGGCGATTCGACCACGATGGCGCGCGAACTTATGCAGAACCCGTTTATGCAGATGTAGGCTCGAAGCCGTCTTTCGAACCACGAAGACCGCTCAATCGTCAAGCTATTTTCCCCA
This sequence comes from uncultured Collinsella sp., assembly GCA_902489945.1. Lineage (GTDB taxonomy): Bacteria > Actinomycetota > Coriobacteriia > Coriobacteriales > Coriobacteriaceae > Collinsella. Next base: position 4,801 of record CABUBZ010000029.1, on the reverse strand, counting down.
GTGGGTCGATTCTGTGGGGCAAACGGTCAAAATTTGTCCAATCGGATGGTATTCGTGAACAAACGAACGTTTATGCTCGGGTATGTCGTGGTAAAATCTCAGGCGTTATCGGAGCAACCTTACAGGAGGTTTCTTTTATGCTCGTCAACGCAGCAGACATGCTCAAGAAGGCCGAGGCCGGCAAGTACGCTCTCGGTGCCTTCAACACCAACAACCTCGAGTGGACCCTGGCTATTCTCCAGGCCGCCGAGGAGGCCAAGTCTCCGCTGATCCTTCAGTGCACCGCTGGTGCCGCTAAGTGGATGGGCGGTTTCAAGGTCTGCGCCGACATGGTCAAGGCTGCCGTCGAGGCCACGGGCGTTACCGTCCCCGTCGCCCTTCACCTCGATCACGGTTCTTACGAGGACTGCTTCAAGTGCATCGAGGCCGGCTTCACGTCCATCATGTATGACGGCTCTCACGAGGAGACCTTCCAGCTTAACCTCGACCGCACCAAGGAGCTCGTTGAGCTTGCCCACTCCAAGGGCATGTCCATCGAGGCCGAGGTCGGCGGCATCGGCGGCACCGAGGACGGCGTGACCTCCAACGGCGAGCTCGCTGACCCCGCTGAGTGCAAGCAGATTGCTGACCTGGGCGTCGACTTCCTCGCCTGCGGTATCGGCAACATCCACGGCGTGTATCCCGCCGACTGGGCTGGCCTTTCCTTCGAGCGTCTGGGCGAGATCAAGGCTCAGACCGGCGACCTGCCCCTCGTTCTGCACGGTGGTACCGGCATCCCCGAGGATCAGATCAAGAAGGCCATCTCCCTGGGTATCTCCAAGATCAACGTCAACACCGATCTGCAGCTCGTCTTCGCCAAGGGCGTTCGCGAGTATATCGAGGCTGGCAAGGATCAGCAGGGCAAGGGCTTTGACCCCCGCAAGCTCCTCAAGCCTGGTCGCGACAACATCGTTGCCCGCACCAAGGAGCTCATGGAGGAGTTTGGCTCCGTCAACAAGGCGTAAGTAGCGGTTTAACTTTCCCGTCGGAGGCCCCGTTCACCCTACGCTTTTCCCTTGCGCTCACCTGGCTTTGCCAGAAGTCGCGCAATGGGAAAAGCTTCGGGTGAACGGGGCCTCCTTCGTTAACTCGCCACAGGGTTACTGGGCTGAATTCATTTTTTATAGGTACCGTTTATCGGTGTTGAGGGTTCCTTTATTGGGGCTTTCTTTTTATCTCGCTACAATGGACTTCAAGAGTTCTAATGACTTGGAGTTTGGTATGGCTGTTATTAATGTGCTGCCTTCGGATGGGAAGGTTATTGACGAGGGTCCTGTTGGTTGCTCTGTTGATGTTTGCAATGATGACTTCCGTTTTCTAGATGTTGGCTTGCCACCCGAGATTCTGCGTTTAAAGGACGCGGGGTATCTTTCGCAGGCTATTGAGGCTTGCGACCGCCTACTTGCCCAAGATCCCGATCCCTCGCTTGCTGCCTGCGTTCGTGCCGAGCGGTATCGCATGCTTGAGACGCCGCTTCATTTTTCGGTGTCGCGCGATCGAGCTATTGCGATGATTCGCGAGGAGTGGCCTGAGTTTACCGAGGAGCAGTTTGACGATCTGATTGACCGTAAGCGTATTGACTGGCGCTTTATCGATGGCGAGCTGTTCGTTCTCGACAACTTCCTCGATTCGCTTCGCGTATATCCCAAAGAGGTCCCCGGCATGCGTCCCGATTCTACGGACGGAATAGCACTGCGCGACGAGATGCTCAAGGAGATGGAGTCACAAAACGGATTGGCTCGCGTCATTACGCTTAAAGCGTCCGTGTCTGTCCCCGGCGCTCTGGAGGGAGAGACCGTTTGCGCTTGGCTTCCCGTCGCGGCTGCCTGCCGTCAGCAGTCTCGGGTCGAGATTCTCGACATGACGCCGGAGGGTGCTGTTGCTCCCGCGAACGCTTCGGCGCGTACCGCCTCGTGGTCTTCTTCGAGTGAGCGCTCATTCTCGGTGACTTATCGTTATCACATCGATGCTGCTTATTGTGATGTCTACGGTGGCACACTTCCGGTTCATCCGCGTATGGACGCGCCTCTGCCCGAGGATATTTCCGAGGACCGTCCGCACATTGCATTCACGCCGTATCTGCAGCAGCTGACGGCCGGTGTTGTTGACGGACTCGAGGATCCGCTCGATCGCGCTCGTGCTATCTATGATTATCTGACGCAGCATATCGACTATCGCTATCAGCCGCCGTACTTGCTTTTGGGATCTATTGCCGATGACTGCGCGCATTCGCTCCGCGGCGATTGCGGCGTTATGGCGCTCACGTTTATCACCATGTGCCGTATCGCGGGCGTGCCTGCCCGTTGGCAGAGCGGCCTGTACGTTGCGCCCGATTCGGTGGGGTCGCACGACTGGGCAGAGTTCTATACGCCGCAGACCGGTTGGCTCAACGCCGACGTGTCATTTGGATCTTCTGCTCACAGGATGGGGGAGGAGTGGCGCCGCCGTCACTACTTTGGCAATCTCGACCCATGGCGTATGGTGGCCAACAATCGATTCCAGGCAGAGTTTGAGCCCTCTTTCGACGGCATGCGCGAGGACCCTTACGATAACCAGATGGGTGAGGCTTCGGTCGACGGTCGCGGATGCCGTCAGCGCGAGATGCTACGCACGGTCGAACTCATCGAAATGCTCGAAGTTCCATTTTCGGACTAATCGGTAGAAAGCTGTGATAAACTAACTCACGCATTGCGTGCCCGAGTGGCGGAATTGGCAGACGCAGTGGACTCAAAATCCACCGTTGGCAACAACGTGCGAGTTCGAGTCTCGCCTCGGGCACCATACATGCAAGTGAGCGTTCAAGGGGGTTGCGGCCCCCTTTTTCGTGCCGAACTCGCGTGAGCGCGCGAAGCGTTAAGCAAACAGGCCTGTGGCCTGTCTGTAGCGGAGCGTGGCGAGGGCGCCACGCGCCCGAAGCCCGGGGCTTCGCGAAGCGAAGGCCCTTCGAGTCTCGCCTCGGGCACCATACATGCAAGCGAGCGTTCAAGGGGGTCAAGGCCCCTTTTTCGTGTACGTAATGTGATAACGCGCTGTACGTGTTATTATTCGCAAGGCGTTGTTCCCGCAATGCCCTAAAGAGGAACCCGAGGGTTCCCACCTTTTGGCGCCAATGAGCAGCTGACTGGTCATACAAATTAGATTCTCTTCCTCAAATCGAGGATGTCTATGTGTACGACCTGGTTGCTGAGAAGCGCCGGGTTATTTTTTTATGAATGGAGGTAGGGAAAATAGCTAAGTCTGATGACACCCGCATCAACGACGAGATTACTGCATCTTCGTGCCGTTTGATTGGCGTCGATGGCTCTCAGCTCGGCCTGTTCGCCATCCGCGATGCCCAGCGCGTCGCCGACGATCAGGGTCTCGACCTGGTCGAGATCGCTCCCAACGCGGAGCCGCCGGTCTGCAAGGTCATGGACTACGGTAAGTTCAAGTACCAGCAGGCCATGAAGGCCAAGGCTGCTCGTAAGAACCAGTCCAAGGTCGAGGTCAAGGAAATGAAGTTCCGACCCAAGATCGACGTTGGCGACTACGAGACCAAGAAGGGCCACGTTCTGCGTTTCCTCAAGAAGGGCGCACGCGTTAAGATCACCATCATGTTCCGCGGCCGTGAGATGGCTCACCCGGAGCAGGGCCTTAACGTTCTCGAGCGTCTCGCCGAGGATCTCAAGCCTTACGCTACGGTCGAGTCCAAGCCTAAAATGGAAGGCCGTAACATGCTTATGCTGCTCGCCCCGATTAAGGGCGCCTTCGATGAGGATAAAGCGGCAAGCGATACCAAGTAACTAGTGTTCTGTAACCGATTAAGGAGTATTTCATGCCTAAGATGAAGTCCCACAGCGGCACCAAGAAGCGTTTCCGCAAGACTGGTACCGGCAAGCTTATGCGCGCCAAGGCTTTCAAGAGCCACATCCTGAGCAAGAAGTCCACCAAGCGTAAGCGTGGCTTCCGTCAGGAGACCGAGATCGCCGCTGCCGACCACAAGGTCATCAAGTCGCGTCTCGCCTAAGTTCGCGTTCCCGTTTTTCGTTTTACCGTCTAGGAGTTGATAGAACATGGCACGTATTAAGCGCGCTGTTGCCGCCAAGAAGAAGCGCCGTACCGTTATGCACCGTGCGAAGGGTTACTACGGTGCCGCTTCGCGTACTTACAAGCATGCTAAAGAGCAGGTCCAGCACTCCCTGCAGTATCAGTATCGTGATCGCCGCAACAAGAAGCGCGAGATCCGTTCTCTCTGGATCACTCGTATCAACGCTGCTGCTCGTCTGAACGACATCTCTTACTCTCAGTTCATGCACGGCCTGAAGGTTGCCGGCATCGAGCTCGACCGCAAGGTCCTGGCTCAGATGGCTTACGAGGACATCGAGTCCTTCAACGAGCTGGCTACCATCGCCAAGAAGGCTCTCGAGGCCTAATAGGTTCTCTTGAATCGCTAGGGGAGTGTCGCGTTGTGCGCGGCGCTCCCTCTTTTTTTATCGAAAGCGCTGGTCTACATTGCTAAAAGCGCGGGTAGATAAACACTTACAGGTGACCGATCTCTATATATTCCTGAACCAAAGGGTCATCATCTGATACGTGCGGAAGATCCACACCAGTCTTTCTATTACCTATAGAAAGCAATATGTTGTGTAGGACTTGTGAAGAGTGGAATTGACGTCCCACAGGGCTTCGCGGTCTGGCAATATATCTCCTTGCCGCGCGGCCCGGTGCAACCGGGAACCAGCGCAGGCGTGCACCTTGAGAACCGGATACTGCGAGGATGGAC
>CABUBZ010000028.1 GCA_902489945.1 uncultured Collinsella sp. | reverse complement strand
TTTCACTCCGGCTGCAAGCAGAGTCGTTCAAAAGGTTATCAGTGGTCGGGCCCGCTCCCTTATGTACCACCATTGGGAACTTTGGCTGATACTTTGAAAGCGATGGGGCTTTTGCTGGCAGGGCCTTGGGGCCCGATTGGGAACTTTGGGACCGCCTTAAACGTTTGGCTGGATGGGGCTTTGGGTACCCTTTTGCTTAGTTTCGGGTTGTTTTGTTAGCTTTGGAGGGCTCGTATGGCGTATTTGGATTTGGCTCGGGGTCGGTATTCTTGTCGTGAATTTGAGGCTCGGGCTGTTGAGCAGGCTGTGGTGGATATCATTGTTGAGGCTGGGCGTATTGCTCCTTCTGCTTGTAATAATCATCCAACCCGTGTGATGGTGTTGGATACGCCTGAGCTTCTGGAGAAGGCAGCCGCTTGTCAGCCTCGGTTTGCTCGTGATGGGTCCATCTTTGGCGCTCCGCTCATCTTCCTCATTTGCAGCGTTACCGACGATGCTTGGGTGCGTCCCTATGACCAGATGAATTCCAGTGAAATCGACACGTCCATCGTGTGCGATCAGATGATGATGGAGGCCACCGAGCAGGGCCTGGGAACGTACTGGGTATGCCATTTTAAGCCCGAGGTGGCACAAGAGCAGTTCAGCCTGCCCGAGGGCGTCTATCCCTATCACATGCTCGTCTGCGGCTATCCTGCCGACCATATTGCCGACCCCGAGCATCGCGAGGCCCGCACCATTCCCCTCCCCGACTTCCTCCTCAAGTAGGTTTTGGGACATGCCTTAAAACCTACCCTTGACCGCTCACCCGTTCGCCGAGTTCTGCGCCATTATGTGCAGGGCTCGGTTTTTTTATGTTACGCACTCCGGCACAGTCATAAAAAAGGACCCGCAAGCTGCGGGTCCTTTCTAGGCACTAAATTGTAGGCCGAATGTTAGTCCAGGTCGTCGGCAGCAAAGTTGTCGATCGGGGCGAAGGGATCGGCCACGGGGACAACCGGGTCAGCGACGGGCAGCGGCTCGGCGGGAACAGTCACTGCAGGAGAAGCGGCAGAACCGACCGGCGTGGAGGCCATCAGATCGGCCGGGAAGGAATTCTGGGCATCGTCCATGAAGTGCTGGATGAGCTTGAGGTACTCGGCCTTGAACTCCTCACGGGAAGCCTTGAGACGATCGATCTCCTCGAGCTCGGCCTGCTTCTCGGTCAGAGCCTGGCGGATAACCTCGCGGGCCTTGGCGTCAGCCTCGTTGCGGATACGCTCAGCGTTCTCGTTGGCATCGTTGACGATGGTCTCAGCGGTCTGCTGGGCAGCGATCAGGGCAGCGGAAATCTGGCGCTCCTGAGCGGAGAAGTCAGGGGCGGGAGCAGCCACGGGGGCGGCAGGAACGGCCTGGTCGGCGGTATCCTGAGCCTGGGCAAGCTGAGCCTGCGCATCGGCAAGCTGCTGCTCGGTAGCAGTCAGACGACCCTTAAGGTCGACGATCTTAGCGAGCATAGCGTCAACCTCGGAGGACAGCGTCTCCAAGAAGACGTCGACCTCAGCAGGATCGTAGCCACGCTTGGCCTCAGAGAAAGTCTGAGCCTGGATGTCTGCAGGGGTAATAGCCATAACAAGTCTCCTTTTTCATCGCCTCGGCGCTACACGCCCGACGTAAGTTACTAAGTCAGTTCTACACGAGTATACCTATAAGAAGCTGCAGAACCAGCCTCTGCACCAACTGCAACGCAATAATCGCAACGACCGGCGAAAAATCGATACCGCCCATCGGCGGGATGAAACGACGGAACAGGTTGAGCCACGGACCGCACACGCTATCAAGCACCGCGGCAATATCCTGAAGCAAACCACCCTGCTTCATGGGAATCCACGTCATAAAGCAGTAGACGACAATAAGCGTGGAATAGAAGTTGAACAGCGTGTTGACCAGCTGGACGATAGTGTAGATGTTGATGGGAATCTCCTCGTCTTGTCTTTACTTAAGGTAGCCGTCCGCGCGAAGCTTCTTGAGATCGGAATCTTTGACCTCGCAACCGGCGGGCAGCACCATGAACACGCGGTCGCCTACCTCCTTGACCGTGGCGCCCAGACCGCAGGCAAAGCCGTAAGAGAAGTCCAAGACGCGCTTGGCAACTTCGGTGCGTACGCCCACAAAAATCAGTGCGACAGGCTGCTTGGTGCGAACGCGGCGCACCACGGTCTCCACGTCGTCATAGCTCTCGGGGCGCAGGACATAGGCCGGCAGCTGCGGTGTGGCGTTGATGATATTGCTCGCATAGGCCGAGGTATCGCTCGGTGCAGGCGCAGGCGCAGCGGCGGCACGGGCGCGGGTGTTCTCGGCGTAGCTAGACGGCGTGTCATAGGCACCAGGACGATAACCGCTCGCAACACTGTCCTGCGAGCGCGAAGGCGGGTTATACGTCGTGGCGTGGCGGGAGTCATCGCCGACCAGCTGACCGGAGCGCGTATACACGGCAACCGACTCAGCTTCACCGCGGCGCGTCTGACCAAGCAGGCCGTTGCTCGGCTCGTCTTGGGTGTAGAAGCCCTCGCCCGAAGCACCGCTGTAGCCGTTGCCCTGATAACTATCGTCATAGCCGTCATCGTAGCCGTAGTCGTCGTCCTGGCCATAACCCTGGTCGTAACCCTGCTGGCCGCCCAGGTGCATCTTATTTTTAATCTCGTCAAGGAAGCCCATGGTTGTGTCCTCTCGCGGTTTAGTGCAGGCGCCCCGATAATCAGTGCGCACTTCAGAGCCTTATTTTACTGCAAACTCCGGGCTAAATACTACCCTGCCCAGGCGAACGAGCGTAGAGCCCTCCTCAAGGGCAGACGCAAAGTCCTCGCTCATGCCGCAGGAAAGCTCAGGCAGGTTCAAATCGGGATGCGCTGCCTCCAGCTCATCCCTCAGCTCACGAAGCCCCGCAAAGGTGCGGCGTGCCACATCCTTATTCCCCCGGGGCGCCATAGTCATAAGCCCCTGCACGCAAATTCCCTCAAGTTCCGCAAGCTCACCCGCGGCGGCGCGAATCTCATCGGGCGAAAAGCCTCCCTTCGACTCCTCACCACTCACATTGACCTCAATGAGCACACGCTGGGGGCCGGCGAGCTCACCTGCCTCAATCTTGCGGACAGCACGGCTCGAGATCGCCTGCGCCAGATGCAGCGAACCCACCGAGTGAATCAGCTCGGCTGAGCCCAGCACCGCATTGATCTTATTGGTCTGCAGGTTGCCGATCATATCGAAGCGCACCTCGGGCAGCTCCGGATGCTCCGCCAGACCCGTGAGCTTGCGAACCAGCTCCTGCGGGCGGTTCTCGGCAAAATGGCGATACCCCGCCTGGATGGCGGCAACGGTCTCATCGACACCAACGGTCTTGGACACGGCAATGAGGCTCGCGGCGTCGTGGGGACGGCCTGCGCGATCGAGCGCCGCATAAAAACGTTCCAGAATCTGCTCGCGGCGAGCGCGCATCAAGTCCAAATAGTTATCCATTGCCAATCGCCTCCGCTGACAGCCAAACAAGTAGTCCCATGCTAACGCAAGAGCGCGGCCCCGCATGTGCAAGGCCGCGCTCACTTAGGTATTTACAATCTTTCGACGAACGGGATTACTTACTCCTCGTCGTCCTCGCCATCGTCCTCGTCCTCAAGATGATCGAGCAGGTAGCGAAGACCCTCGCTGACCTCGTTAACGGGCACTTTGGCAACGTAGCGCGCGTCGACGGCGGGCCTCATGATAACACCCTCGCCCGAAGGCACGCGCATGCTCTCGAGCTCATCCTCATCAGTGCGGGCGATATCGCCGGCATTCATACGCTGACCAGTCAACAGGAAGGTCAGACGGCAGGCGGCATCGATGGAAATCGAGGCGATGCGATCGAGGTAGCGCGAAACCATGATGGCGCGGCGCAGGTCGTCATAGTTGCTGTCGTCGTCCATAAAGTCGCCCGTATCCATACGGTTAAAGGTGCGGAAGAACTTCTCGTAGGCGGCGTGCACTGGCTCGTCCTCGACGGCCAAGTTGCAAATGATGGACATGTCATTGGTGACGAGCGCAGAAAGCGAAGAGCCCAGCACCTGGTAGACGGCCTCAGCCTCGGCCTCGACCGTGCCGACAAGCTCCTTGGGCAGCGAGATGTCAGCCTTGATCATATGACGCGTGGCGCGGCAGATCTGACGGACCTTATCGGTCATGCGCTGCAGGTTAAAGTCGACGTAGATGATCGTCTGAAGCAGGCGGAAGTCGGAGGCGACCGGTGACTGCGTGGCGATCAGGTTGTAGCAGACGGCCTCCAGGTTGGCGCAGCGCGCGTCAATCGAAAGCGTGCGCTTCTTGGTCTTGGTGGCGAGCTTGCGGTCGTCGGTCACATAGGCCTTCACGGCATCGTGGAGGGCCAGATCGACGGCCTCATAGATGCTCAGCATCTCGTGACGGGCCTCGACGAGCTGACGGGAAAACAGTTTGCGCATGGTTCACTCCAATCAGTTGGGTGCGGTCATGCCGCCCGCACAGTAAATACACACCGGACCAGGTCCGATCAGCTTGGGACTAGTCGCACCGATCAGCCAAAGCGGCCGGTGATATAGTCTTCCGTCCGCGAGTCCACCGGACTGGTGAAGATCGCGTCGGTTTGACCATACTCGATGAGCGTGGCGGGCTCGCCGGCAACTTCCTGCAAGAAGAATGCGGTGTAGTCGCTAATACGAGCTGCCTGCTGCATTGAATGCGTGACGATGATGATCGTCATCTCGGGCGCCAGCTCGGCCATCAGATCCTCGACCTTAGAGACAGACGTGGGGTCGATGGCGGAGCAGGGCTCGTCCATCAGGAGGACATCGGGTTGCACCGCAAGCACGCGCGCGATGCACAGACGCTGCTGCTGACCGCCCGAGAGCGCCAAACCATCCTTGTTGAGCTGATTGGATACCTCTTTCCAGAGGTTGGCGCGCTTGAGCGATTCTTCCACGATGTCATCGAGGTCACTTTTGCTAGTCACGCCCTGCAGACGAGGGCCAAAGGCGACATTCTCGTAGATGGATTTGGGAAACGGGTTGGGCTGCTGAAAGATCATGCCCACGCGACGACGGAGATCGACCGGGTCGACACCCTCGGCATAGATATCGTTGCCGTCGAGCGTCATGGTGCCCTCGACGCGCGTACCCTCGATCAGGTCATTCATGCGGTTGATGCAGCGCAGAAACGTCGATTTGCCGCAGCCCGAAGGGCCAATGAAGGAGGTGATGGCGTTTTTGGCGATGTTGAGGTCAAGCCCCGTCAGCGCATGAAAGTCACCGTACCAAAAGTTGAAATCCTTGGCCGTAATGGCCGCTTGCTCCAACGTGGGAGCGGACTGATAAACGGACATGGGACTCCTTAACTAGCGACGCTTGCGCGACAGGAAGCGCGCAAACAGGTTGAAGGCCAAAATGATCACCATCAGCAAGAGCGCGGTGCCGTAGGCTGCGTTCATGTTGATGCCGTCGTTGGCAAGCAGGTACAGATGGACCGTCATGGGGCGGCCGGAATCGAGCGGCGAAATAGGTAGATTGATGGCCTGGCCCATGGTGTAAAGTACAACCGCGGTCTCGCCAATGGCACGGCCGATGGCAAGGACGATGCCGGTGGCAATGCGGCCAAAGGCCGAAGGAAGCACGATCTTGGAAACGACCTGCCACTTAGTGGCGCCCAAGCCATATGCGCCCCAACGGATATAGCGCGGCACGGCGCGAATAGCCTCCTCGGTGGTGCGCATGACGATAGGCAGCATCAGAAGCGCCAGCGCCAGGGCAGCCGAGACCATCGAAAGGCCCAGGCCCATGGCCTCGACAAACAAGGCGTAGCCAAAGAGACCCATAACGATGGAGGGCACCGAGGCCAAAGCATCGGCAGCATAACGGATGAGCTCGACGACCTTGCCCTGTTTGGCGTACTCGGCCAGATAGACGGCCGCTAGCACGGCGACCGGCGTACAGATGAGCATGGCGAGCGCCGTCACGTAGACGGTCGAGACAATCGTAGGCCAAATGCCGCCCTCGGCGTTGACACCCTGGGGCCAACCGAAGATAAAGTCGAGCGAAATATGCGGTAAGCCATTAACAACCACGTAGGCGATGATAGCGACCAGCACAAGCGTGGTGATATAGGCCGCGGCGCGGAACACGCCGAGCATGATCTTGTTTGACAGGTCCTTGTTGATACGGCCCTTCTTACCGTGGGAAAGGGCACGCTTGATGCGCTCGCGCGACGAGGTCGTATCGACCGTCGTGTCAACGGGATCGGACATAGCCTACCCCCTCTTCTTGGAAATCAGACGGACGATGCCCACCAGCATGGCGGAGATGATAAACAGGACCACGCCCATGCCGAACAGAGCCGAGCGGTGCAGGCCCGAGGAATAGCTCATGTCGAGCGCGATCTGGCTCGTGAGCGTCGAGATGGGGCTCGCAATGCTGTCGGGAATAACCGGAGCGTTACCCACGACCATGAGCACGGCCATGGTCTCACCGATGGCACGGCCCATACCCAGCACGATGGCATCAACGATACCCAGTTTGGCGGCAGGTAGCACGACCTTATAGATGGTCTGCCACTTAGTAGCACCCATGGCATACGATGCCTCGCGAATGCCCATGGGAATGGAATTGAGGGCATCGATGGTAAGCGTCGTGATGGTAGGGACGATCATGATGGCGAGCACGAACCACGCTGTCAGCGCACCAAAACCAAGACCACCGGTCAGTTGTGCGATAAACGGGCGGATGATGATCATGCCGAAAAAGCCGTAGATGATAGAAGGGATGCCGGCCAGCAGGTCGACGGCAGGGCTGATGAGCTTGCGCACGCGCTTGCCGGCGATCTCGACCAGGTATACGGCCGTACCCACACCTAGCGGCACGCCCATGGCGAGCGCACCGACGGTCACCAGACCTGAGCCGGCAAGCAGCGACATGATGCCGTAGTGGCCCTCAGAGGGCGCCCACGTAAAGCTAAAGAAGTCCGCCAGACCGATGTCGGTAAAGACGGGCAGCGCCGAGTACGTGGTAAAGACAAAAATCAGGATGACGGTAACGACCGCCAAGAACGCGCAGGCAAAGAAGATCCACTGCAGCGCCTTCTCCTTGATATAGGTACTGCGCGATACGAGCGCCAGCTCGCGCTTCTTGGGCGTCTGAACATTCTGCTCAGTCTGGGAGTTTTCCTGTGCTTCCATGCTACTCACTCCCCTTCTCGTCGTTGGTGACGGGGATAAAGCCCGCCTCGCGAATCTGCTTGTCCATCTTTTCGGACGTCACGTAGTCGATGTAATCCTGCGCCTGCTGCGAAGGCGCACCCTTCACAAAGAAGTAAAGGTCGCGCGAGATGGGATAGCCGCCGCTCGCGACCGTCTTCTCGGACGCCTCAACATGATTGACCGAGACGGCCTTGACCGAGGTCTTGGCGTTGAGGCTATCGACGAAGCCCAGCGAAATGTAGCCAATGGCACCGCGCGAGCGAGATACCACGTCGCGCACCTGGCCCGTGCCCGAAAGAACGGCCGAGCGGCGATCGAACGGCGTGCCGTCCATCACGATGGTACGAAAGGCCTCACGCGTGCCGGACGCCTCATCTCGGTTGATAACCTGAATCCTCAGGTCCTCGCCACCGACCTCTTTCCAATTGGTAATCTTGCCGGCGTAGATATCGCGGAGCTGCTCGGTCGAGAGGTTATCGACGGGGTTATCGTCGTTCACGATGACCGCAATACCGTCGTGGGCAATGACGATGGGAGTCAGGCCCAGATTCTGTTCGTCGGCATTGAGTCCACGGGAAGAGCTGGCGATATCGGCCGTGCCGGCGCTGACGGCCTCGATGCCAGCGGAAGAACCCAAACCGGAAACGAGCACGTCGATGCCGGTCTCCTCCTTAAAGCCCTCGGCCGCAATCTCGGCGATAGGAAGGCAGGTCGTGGAGCCAGCGACGGTAATGGAAGAGGTAGAAGATCCCGAAGAACAGGCGCACAGCGTAAGCGTAAGCACAGCGGCGCTCAGGACCGATACGATCTTTCTCATAGCATCACGCCGATCGCAGCATGGCGCCCACAGGTGCCGTTCTCGTTACGGTAGGAATAAAAGCGGTCGTTCTGACGCACAGTCGAAAGCTGGGTATCCACGATATTATCCGCGTCGACACCGACATCTACCAGCGCCTCGCAAATGGCAGCGGAAAGATTGAGCATGCGAGAGATGCTCGCATCGATGCACGAGAACTCGGCGGCAAAGCGATCCATGAGTTCCTGGGATACCTCATATTCGTCACCCAAGATATGGGGGCCGATATAGGCGGAAACGTCGCTCGCATCGCAGCCGGCAGCATCGCAAAGCGCCTGGCACGCCTTGGCAGAAATACGTGCAATCGTGCCCTTCCAACCGGAGTGCACCACGGCAAATCCGCCAGGGGCCACCAGCACCACGGGAACGCAGTCGGCAAAGCAGAGCAGCACGGGCACGTTATGCGCCGTACAGACGATGGCATCGCAGCCCTCGGCAATCTGCTCGCGGACGTCCTCAAGGTCATCGGCGCCGTTCGAGGTCACCGCAACGATATGGTCACCATGGACCTGATTGGGAACGAGCAGGTTGTGCTCGCACTCGGCGGCACCCATAGCCTCGAGCGCGCGACGACGATTTTCTTGAACAGCAAAGGGGTCATCGCCAACATGCGAGCCCAAGTTGAGTGAGGAGTACGCATCTTCGGAAACACCACCGGCGCGCTCGGTGAAGGCAAAGCGAACATCGGATGTCGCGCCCTCCACCAACGTAACTCCATCATGGTCGACACGCGAAACGTTGTCCGCACGTGCTGCCATACTAAAGCCTCCTAATAACACAAGTATTGCGGCGACGCCGCAGCAGTCCGTGCCATACGGCTGCATACTTCATCAAAAAGGATACCCGCAGCGGTAAGGAGCAAACGTAAAGGGAACGTAAGGAGATTGGAGGCTTTCGTTTACAAAGGCGAAACACAACAAAAAAGGGGCGTGCCCAATCGGACGCACCCCTTGCAAGTCGTTGAGAAAAACGACTTAGAAGCTACCGCGCTTCAGGAAGTCGGGAAGCTCGAACTGATCGTTGCCGAAGTTAGGAAGCTCGGTGCCACCGACGTTGCGGGTCGGAGCGGCCTGAGCCGGGCTGGTGGCCGGAGCGGTGCGCTGCGGCTCAGCGGAAGCAGCGGCCTTGCTCTGAGACTGCTGAGCGGCAAAGAGCTCATCCTGACGGTTGACGTTGGAGTCGGAGAAGCCCGTAGCGATGACCGTGATACGCACCTGATCGCCCAGGGACTCGTCGACAACGGTACCGAAGATGATGTTGGCCTCGGGGTCGACGGCGTTGGCGACAACGTCGGCGGCGTCGCTGATCTCCTGGATGCCCAGGTCCTTGGAACCGGCGATGGAGAGCAGCACGCGTGTGGCACCATCGATGGAGCTCTCGAGCAGCGGGCTGGAGATGGCCTGCTGGGCTGCGTCGACGGCACGGGTATCCCCAGAAGAGGTACCGATACCCATCATGGCGGTACCGGCCTGCTTCATGATGGTCTTAACATCGGCGAAGTCCAGGTTGATGATACCGGGGACGGTGATGAGGTCGGTGATGCCCTGGGTGCCCTGGGAAAGGACGCCATCGGCAATCGCGAAGGCCTCGAGCATGGTGGTCTTCTTCTCGGCGATGTCGAGCAGCTTATCGTTAGGGATGACAATCATGGTGTCGACGCAATCGGAGAGGGTCTTAATGCCCTCCTCGGCGCTCTTCTTGCGCTTGCGGCCCTCGAAGGTGAAGGGCTTGGTCACGACGGCGACGGTCAGTGCACCGACCTCGTTCATCGCGATATCGGCAACGATGGGAGCAGCGCCGGTACCGGTGCCACCGCCCTCGCCGCAGGTGATGAACACCATGTCGGCGCCAGCAAGCGCCTCGGCAATGTCGTCGCGGGACTCATCGGCAGCCTTGCGGCCAACCTCGGGGTTGGCGCCGGCGCCCAGGCCGCGGGTAAGGTCGGTGCCGATGTGCACCTTGATATCGGCATCAGAGATCGCGAGCGCCTGAGCATCGGTGTTGATGGCAACAAACTCGACGCCGCGGATGCCCTCTTCGATCATTCGATTGACCGCGTTGGTACCGCCGCCGCCGACGCCGACCACCTTAATGACGGCAAGGTAGTTGTTGATCTCTGTCTCGTGCATGTCGGTCCTCCGAACAAAGGTTATAGCCATAGCATGGGTCGACCCCTGCGCACATTAACCTTCAGGTTGAAAGTAAATGCAAAGGTAAACCGTATTATGGTTGCACATTATGAACGTATCAGTCAAATAATTGACCGTGAAAACCAAACAAACCAGATAAACGGCGTGGTATGGCCCCTCAACAAAGCATCAACCAGCGCTACGAGGTCGGAGCATTCCTAAATGTGTAGTTGCCCGGAGAGCGCACATTGATATACGTTACGCCCTCTACCTGCGAAAGCAACTTGGTGACTACGCGTTCCTTCTTGGCGATATCGTCCGAATCGCCCAGCGACACCTCAATGCCGTTATTGAGATTTGCCGAGATGGCTTCGACCGAAGGCGTGGAAATATCCTTGACTTGTCCCAAGAACTCGCTCGAAAAACCACGCACATAATCCAGGCCGGCCTTAACGGCTTTGGAGTTCACCGCCTGACCGGAAACCGGAGCGACATCCGCCGAGACATCAGTCAACAACACCGCGCCATAATGCTTAGCGAGCGCCAGCGCGGCATCAATGCCGGTCAGGGTATTTGAGCCCTGCCCTGTCGTGATGACGTTGCCCTGGTCGTCCACTTCGACCGACGTCGACAGCGGGGCGATCCAGGTGTCATCATCCCCGATGGCCCAGGCAAGGTCATCGGAGCTGATATAGGCAATTGCGATGACCTTGCGCTCCATAGGCGTAATGATGAGCGTATGCGGGAACTGACGCTGGACATCCACGCCCGAGACCCACGGGTTCTGTTTGAGGTCCTCGGTAATCTGGTCGGGATCGACATTAAAAAGCGACGTTCCCTCGGGCAAATCGATCAGCTGGATAGCATCGTGCTTCGTCACATGCTCGCTGCCTTGAATCTGAATATCAGTGGCGGTAAACAATCCAGAGTTGATCACCACGATGGCAACGACGACGAGCACGGCCAAGACGGCCAGAACGCCGCCCACGATTTTGCCTTTGCCTGTAACGACAGAAGCGGCGTCTGATGTTTTATTTACCATCGCCCCAAGTGAAGACAACGGGTTGACGCTTTTTTTACCCGAAGGCTTCTTGACGGTAACCGGCACCGATGTCAACGAGCGCGGTTTCGATGCGCCCAGCGTGCGACCCGGACGCGCCGCTTTAGTTCCCGTCGAGGGCTTAGGAGTTGCCATGGGACGGGCAGGCTTGGCGCCCATAACAGGCTTTGACGTCACCGAGGGACGCGAGGACTTTTTTGCGGCCGGACGATTACCGAGCTGCGAGCCGACGACCGGACGACTGGTCTGTCGAGCATGCCCGACAGACTTAGAGTGCGCGACGGTATTGCGTTGAGGTTTGGCAGGCGCGGCGGAAGGTGGGTTTCGATGCTCTAGAAGCCGAGGAATTTAACTTCCGGTCTGAGCTCGATGCCATACGCCCCCCTCACCTTTCCGTGCACATGTCTGATAACCGCGGCAACGTCATCGGCCGAGGCAGTTCCGTTATTAACGATAAAATTAGCGTGAACGGGCGAAACTTCCGCGCCGCCAATCGAAAAACCCTTTAATCCACAATCCTCGATAAGCTTGCCCACACTCGCATCGGGCGGGTTACGAAAGACCGACCCGCAGGATGCGCGACCCATGGGCTGCGTACGCTTGCGCCTCGTCAGGTACCGTTCCATGCGCTCGCGAATGTCGGCCTTGGGCGCCGGTTTAAGCTTGAGCACGCACTCGAGGATGATCTCATTGCGGGGAAGGCTACATTCGCGGTAGCCCCAAGTGATCTCGGACCCCGCATAATGCTTGATACCGGATGCCGGGTCAAACGTTACGACATCCTCAACCAGCGAGCCGATCCACTCGGTCCGTGTGCCGGCATTCATAGATATCGCACCGCCGACCGAACCAGGGATGCCAACGGCAAACTCAAGGCCCGAGAGGCTACGCGACAGGGCATCGTTGACCAGGCGCGCAAACATCACGCCCGCACCGACCGTCAGCGTACAACCGTCATCGGCAACAACCGTGCGCTGAAACTCACGTCCGAGCGAAATGACGGCGCCGCGATAACCGCCATCGGCAACCAGCAGATTGGAGCCCTTGCCGATGATGACCCACGGCACCTGCTCGCGATCGAGCACCGCCACGGCGCGACGCAGGGCATGATAGCTATGGCACGTTACAAAGAGGTCGGCCTTGCCGCCGATACGATAACTCGTATGACGCGCAAGGCGCTCGTCCTCGATCACATCCGTGTCGATCATGCCCGAGAGCGCCATGACGGCGTTAAACAGACCCATTAGACTTAAGCGTCTTTCTTGGCAGTCAGATACTCAATGAACTCGGGACCGACGGTCGTAACGTCACCGGCACCCATGGTGAGCAGCAGGTCGCCCTCGCCCACCATCTGCTCGAGCTCCTGATTGAGCTCAAGACGGCTGGAGCAGTACACGACCTCCTTGCCAGGATGCTTGGCGCGCACGGTATCGGCGAGCATCTTAGAGGTGACACCCGGAATGGGCATTTCACCAGCCGAGAACACATCAATCAGCAGCAGCTTATCGGCATTGGCAAATGCATCGGCAAAGTCGTCGCACAGGGCCTGCAGGCGCGAATAGCGGTGCGGCTGGAACACGACGTCGAGGTGCTTGTAACCCAGCGACGAAGCGGCAGCAAGCGTCGCCTTGATCTCGGTGGGGTGATGGCCGTAATCATCGACCACGGTGATGCCATCGATATCGCCCACGTGGGTAAAGCGACGGCGGACGCCCTCAAAGCTCGAGAGCGCCTTGGCGGCGGCGTCGATGTCAAGGCCCAAGACATGGGCGACGGTGAGCACCGCCGTGGCGTTGAGCATGTTGTGGCGACCGGGGTTGCTCTTGATCTCCACAGCGTGCTCAGTGCCGTCCTCAAAGCGAACGATAAAGTCACTCTGGATGCCCTTGACATCCGGGTGCACGCAGACGATGTCGTTGCTCTCGGCAAAGCCGTAGGAAAGCACGTGACGGCCCGTCGACTTGGCGAGCTCGACCAGATGCGGGTCCTCGCCGCAGACGATGACGGTGCCGTCCTCGCCCACCAGGCTCATGAATTTGGCGAAAGTTGCCTCGATCTCCTCGATACCCGAGTAGTGATCGAGGTGGTCGGCCTCGACGTTGGTCACAATGACCACGTTGGGGTTCAGGAACAGGAAGGAGCTGTCGGACTCGTCGGCCTCGGCGACAAAGTAGTCACCCGAGCCGTTCTTGCCGTTCGTGTCATAGCCCTCGACGATGCCGCCGATCAAGAAGCTCGGATCCAGACCCATGCGGTCGAGCATGGTGGCGCACATCGAAGACGTGGTGGTCTTGCCATGCGTGCCGGCAACGGCGACGGTAGTGTAGCCATGGCCCAAAGCAGAGAGCATCTTGGCACGGGGCCACACGGGAATGCCCAGCTCGCGAGCGCGCACGAGCTCAGGGTTGGACTCCGGAATAGCGGTGGAGACAACAACCACGTCGGGCTTGACCTCGTCGATCGTGGCTGCCTCATGGCCCACGTGCACCTTCACACCAGCGCGGGTAAGCTGGCGGATATAACGTGACGTCTTAAGATCGGAGCCGGTAACGGCATAACCGCGCTCGTGCAGAACGAGGGCGATGCCGCTCATGCCGGCGCCGCCGATACCGATAAAGTGGGCGCTCTTAAACTCGGGCGCGGAGGTTGCAGTCTGGGAATCAGCCATGTGCTCGTGTACTCCTTGCGTAAACACTGCCTGTAACCCGTTAACTGTACCGCACCTACCGCATCAGCGCGAGGGCGACCGACGATATCCCGTCTAACTAACGCAAACCCTCTACCGCATCGGCCAGAAGAGCGGCGGCCCTTTCCTGAGCCAGACCACGCGCCGCCTGACGCATGGCGTCGCGCGCCGCCGCGTCATCGACCAGGTGCAGCAGCTCATCGGCAAAGGCAGAACCGTCGATATCGGCATCGGCGCAGAGCACGCCGGCCCCGGCGTCGACCAGATAACGGGCATTGGTGGTTTGATGGTCGGCCGTCGCATGCGGATACGGCACGAGCACCGAGGGCACGGCGAGCGCAGCGATCTCGGCCACGCTCGATGCGCCCGAACGCGAGAGCACCAAATCGGCAGCAGCCAGCATATCGCCCATGTTGTCGATGTAAGGCTGGACGCGATAACGCTTCGCCTCCTCGGGCGTCAGCGCCAAAGCGTGCTCGGTCTCCTCAAAGCCGTCGGCACCCGTCGAATGCAACACATAGAGGTTCTTGCGCGAAAGCAGCTCATTTTTGAGCGAAACCGCGCGCTCGTTGAGGTGCTGGGCGCCGAGTGAACCGCCAAAGACGAGCAGCAGCGTAGCGTCCTCGGGAACGCCAAGTGCCTTGCGGCCGCGAGCGCGATCGCCCTCGATCACCGAGCGACGTACGGGGTTGCCGGTCATGAGCACGTGGTCAGGGTCACCTTCGCGCTCAAAGACCGCGCGCGCTGCCGGCACCGAGATGCACACGCGGGCGGCGTGGGAGTTCATCATCTTGTTGGCCAGGCCCGGAACAGAGTTCTGCTCATGTAGCAGATACGGAACGCCTGCGCCCTTGCACCACCCCAGCAGCGGAACCTCGACATAGGCACCAAAACCGATGGCAGCATCGGGCTTGCCGACCTTTGAGAAATGACTGGCGAGCGCACGCTTGGCCTTGTTGACACGCCACAGCGAGGTCAGCGCCGTCCAGGGACGGGAGCGGTCGAAGCCCGTGACCGTAATGGGCACAAAATCAAACCCAGACTCGGGGACCAGACGACCCTCGAGCTTGCGCGACTGGCCCACGAACACAACGTGGTGGCCACGGTCACGCAGCTCTTCGGCCAGGGCGAGCGCGGGGTTAATGTGCCCGGCCGTGCCGCCGGCTGCAATAGCAACGGTCATTTTATCGGTCATGGTAGTCCCTTCGTACACGCGGTCCCTGGTCGTCGGTGCGCAGACGCGCCGACGGGTCCGAGTTCAAATCGATTCGATTATATCCGCCGCCCGCATTGCGAGGAGTGGGGCGCTGAGGACGACCTTGCGGCGCCGTTCGCTGACGCGGGCGGGCTGCCGGCTCGGTCGCAGAGCCATCCAGGACGGTAAAACCGTTACGCGAAGATCGCTCGCCGCGCACGTGGGGCACGCCGGCGGTACTCTCATCCATAACGGCAAAGCTCTCACGGCGGCGGTCATACTCATCGCGGCGGGCGCTCTCATACGAAACGCGCAGGATCAGACCGGCAAGCATAAGCGACACGATAATCGACGAACCGCCGTAGCTAATAAACGGCAACGGTTTGCCCGTCATGGGAAACACGTTGAGGATGCCCAGCGCGTTAATCAAAAATTGCACCGCGAGAATGACCGCGGAGCCAGACGCCATGAGCGCGCCCCGACGATCGGTCGCCTGCTCGGCAATGCGAAACGCCGAGTAGATCAGCATCGCAAACACCAAGAAGAACAGCACGATTCCGACAAAACCGACTTCCTCGCCAATGATGGCCAAGATGTAGTCATTGTGCGCCTCGGGCAGATACGAGTACTTCATGGTTGAGTTGCCGATGCCACGGCCGAACAGACCGCCCGAGGCAAAGGCCATGATGGCAAGCGTGGCCTGATAGCCATCACCATACTCGTCGGCCCAAGGGTTCAAGGCAACCTGAATACGCACCATACGGTACGGCTCTGCGACAAGCGCAATCACGATCACGAGAATGCCGAAGATTAGCACGCCGATGATAAATCTGGGGTCGAGACCCGCAAACAACGCCATGCACATGAGGGTCAACAGGATGATCAGGACAGTACCGAAATCGGGCTGGATAAAGATCAGAAAGAGCGAAATGCCCAGGTAGATGCCCATCTTGCGAAGGAATTCGTTGATGTTGCCACCGGGCGAAAAGAACCGATCAAGCATGATGGCCGAATACGCAATGGCAAATGGCTTTAAAAACTCGGAAGGCTGGAACTGAATACCGGCGATGTTGAGCCAGCGCGTGGCGCCACGGCTGCCGCTGCCCACCAAGAACACCAGAAGCAGTAGCCCTATCATGCCGATAAGGAAGATCCTGAGCACATCCTCCCCAAACCAGCTGTCCGGCAAAACGCGCACGATGGCAATCAGCGCCAGAACACCGACCACGGCAAACGCGGCCTGTCGACCCAGAAAAAACGTCGCCGAGCCATTCTCGTGCAGCGCCTCGACCGAAGACGCCGAGTACACCATCAGCAGGCCAAAGCATACCAAGGTAAACAAGCAGGCCATGAATATCAAACGGGGGCGCATGATACGGGCGGGAACGCCGGCAATATAGCGTTCGCTAAACGACTGCCCGCCGCGACCGGAACGCGGTGTGCTGCGCCGCGAGGAAGCACGGTCCGAGTCGGGCCTCCTCATACCTTGTCGGGGGCTCTCCTCTCTCACCGGCAACCCCTATTCCATTTGCGATTTCGCCGCAGCGGCAAGCTGGGCCACATAGTCCTTAAACACGCGGCCGCGCTCCTCATAGCCCGAGAACTCATCGAACGAAGAGCAGGCAGGAGAAAGTAAGATCACGTCGCCACGGCTCGACAGCGAACGGGCGACGTCCACGGCATCGCGCAGGTCATCCGCCTGGGCGATATCCACATCGCCATCGACATCGGCCTCGTCCATAGCGGCGGTGAAGCGCTCGCGCGCATCGCCAAAGCAGACGACCGAGCGTACGTTATCCATAACAACGCGCGCGAAGTCCGTGAGCGGCGTGCCCTTATCGTGGCCGCCGAGCAGCAAGATCACGTCGTCATCGGGAAATGCCGTCAGCGCCTTCTCGACCGCATCGGTGTTGGTCGCCTTGGAATCGTTGACGTAGCGCACGCCGTCAATCTCGCCACACGGCTCCACGCGGTGCTCGAGCGGCTGGAACGAGGCCAGACCGCGGCAGACACCATCGACATCGGCACCGACTGCCAGGGCAGCCGTGGCAGCGCACAGGGCATTGATAACATTGTGATGGCCCGAGATCTTGAGCTCGGATGTAGCGATGAGCGGAGTCTCGACGCCCTTCAGGCGCACGATCATCTTGCCATCGCGCACAAAGGCGGCATCCTCGCCCTCGGGCTCGTCAAAAGCGACCTTGCAGATGCGATGACCCGGCGTGTAGATGTACTCATCGAACTCGTGAATGCCGGCGTCTTCGACGTCGACAACCACCAGATCGTCATCGACCATATTGTCAAACAATTTGATCTTGGCAAGCGCATAGTTCTTATGGCTCTTATGCCAGCCCAAGTGGTCGGGAGTGATGTTGAGCAGCACCGCCACGCGAGGATGAAGCTCGGCGGTCGTAGCAATCTGGTAGCTCGAGAGCTCGGCCACAAACCACTCGTTATGAGCTCGGCCGTCAATCTCGTTGACCGGCGGCTCGCCGATGTTGCCGACAGCTACGCTGGCCTCACCGGCAGCCTTGAGCAGATAATCAGTCAGCGACGTGGTAGTCGTCTTGCCGTTGGTACCCGTAATGGCAATCCAGTTATCGGGCGACAGGCGATAGGCAAACTCGGGCTCACCCATAATCTGGGCGGCATGCTCGCGCCCGGCCTTAAAGAAGCCCGAGAACTCCGAGATGCCCGGGCACGTCACGCATACGTCATAGGCGCCCTCGACCTGTTCGGTCCCATAGACAAACGACGCACCAGCAGCCTCGAGCGCACGCGTGGCGTCATTGGGCTCAGAGGTGCCGCCGCCATACACGGTAACGGCGCTTACGCGCTCGGGATGTGCCAGCGCCCAGCGGGCGACATCGAGACCGGATTTGCCCTGACCCAAAACGAGCAGGCTAAAGACATCAGCAAGAGGCATGAAAGACCACTATCCCAACTGGAAGAACAAAGCAAGGCCAACGGCACCAAAGGCCGCAGCGATAATCCAAAAACGGATGACGACCTTGGTCTCGGCCCAGCCCTTCTTTTCGAAATGATGATGGATGGGCGCCATAAGGAAGACGCGCTTGTGCGTAAAGTGGAAGTAGACAACCTGAATCATGACCGACAGGGTCTCAACGATAAACAGGCCGCCGATGATGAGGGAGACGACCTCGGTGTTGGTCATGATGGACGTGCAGGCAAACGCGGCGCCCAGGGCAAGCGAGCCGGTATCGCCCATAAAGATGCTCGCCGGATAGCAGTTGAACCACAGAAAGCCCAAGCAGGCACCGGCACACGCGGTGCAGAAGATGGACAGGTTCACGTCTCCGTGCAAAAACGCCATGGCAGCCATGGCGAGCATGGCAATCATGGAGGTGCCGCCAGCAAGACCGTCAAGGCCATCGGTCAGGTTCACGGCATTAGAAAGACCGGCGATCATCAGCCAGCAAAAGACAATGTAGAGCCACGGGAACGAAAGGCCGCAGATGGTGGTCGAAAGAACACCGAGGTCAATCGTCAGGCCGCCGGGAAAACGAATCTCGGGGGCGACGCCGCACCAGTTAACGGCAAGTACCGTAAAGGTGACACAGATAATGGTTAGACCGATCATCTTGGCATGAGGCGTCAGACCGAGCGAGCGCCCATGCGTAACGGAGGTCAGGTCGTCGATCAGGCCCAGCACGCCGGTCGCCAGCGTGGCGAGGAGCACGAGCACGAGCTCGGTGGTGAGCTTGCCCATCAGCAGGCAGGTCAGCGAGATCGCGACGAGGATGACAACACCACCCATGGTGGGCGTTCCCTGCTTAACCAAATGACGCTTGGGGCCATCGGCACGAACCTGCTGGCCGATACCCTCGACCTTGAGCAGCTTGATCCACCACGGCATGAGCAGCAGCGCAATGGCGGCGGCGATGCCAAGCCCCAAAAAAGCCTGATACGTTGGATACGAGGGATTGCCGAACATGGGCTAGCACACACCTTCCACAAAGCGGTCGAGCTCAACAAAGCGGGAACCCTTGACCAGTACAACATCATGTTTTTCAAGCGCGCCGCCCATGCGGTCGAGCACCTGCTGATAATCGGAGAACACCTGGATGCGGTCCTCGTCCATGCCCATCATGCGCGCGGCATCGGCCATAAGCTGGGCCAGCTCACCACCCACGCACGCCAGCATGTCGAGCTTCTTGGCGGCGGCATAGGCGCCCACGAGTTCATGCATGCGAGGAGCCTCATCGCCCATCTCGCCCATCTCGCCCAAGATCGCCATGCGAGACCCCGTGCACGAAAGCGAGCACAGCAGATCGAGGCCAGCAGCCATGGATTCGGCACTGGCGTTATAGGAATCGTCGATGACGCGGGCACCGCTCTTGGCGCGTTTGATCTCCTGGCGGTGACCGGTGATCGTGAGGCCCCTAAAGGCAGCATCGATCTGCTCGGGTGTCACGCCCAGGCGATAGGCAACCGCGGCGGCCTTAACGGCATTAGGAACGGACTGCACGCCGGGGATGGCAAGCATGGTATCGATCGTCTCACCCTGGCCAAAATCGAGCGTAAAGACCGGACGGCCCTCGTCATCAACACGAATGTCGCGGGCGCGGACCTCATCATCGTCCGATACGCCGGCCAGCATCACGTCGATACCAGCAGGCTGGGCGAACGTATCGCGAATGAACGGCGTAAAGTCGTCCTCGCCGCCCAAAACCAGCAGCGGCAAATTGTCGCCGGCGGCGCACATGCCCTGTACGATCTCGGCCTTAGCGCGGGCGATGTTCTCGCGGCTGCCCAAAATGCCGATGTGAGAGGTACCGATCTTGCTCACGATGGCAAGGTTGGGATTGGCGGACTGGGACAGGCGCTCGATCTCGTGGAAATGGTTCATGCCCATCTCGAGCACCAGGACCTCGGTATCGGCCGGAGCGGAAAGCACCGTGAGCGGCATGCCGATCAGGTTATTGAAATTGCCCTTGGTGGCCCAAACACGATAGCGCTTGGCGAGCACGGCGGCGAGCACGTCCTTGGTCGTCGTCTTGCCGATGGAACCGGTAATACCAACGACCAGGCAGCCAAGCTCCAGACGGTACGTGTGCGCCAAACGCAGCAGAAAGTCCTCGGGATCATCGGTCAGCAAGATGGCACAGCCCTTGTCCTGCGCCAGCGAGACCAGCTCGGCCTCGGGCTCACGCGTCATTACGACGGCGCCGGCACCCGACTGGACGGCACGGGAAGCAAAATCATTGCCGTCGACGTTTTCACCGGGAAAGGCGACGAAAATCGTCCCTTCCTCGACCTGACGCGAGTCGATAACGCACCCGCGGCATACCCGATCGGCTTCTCCCGTCACGGTTCGGGCCCCTGTTGCGGCCGCGAGGTTGTTGACGGCGATCTCTATCATTGCAGCTCCCCTGTAAACCTAATAATGCTATCGGCGTATTGTATCCCAGCGCCGCGCATGCGTGGTGCAGGGCATGTGAACACCCCTCATATGGGACAACAAACCACGCCCCAAAGATTGTAACCCCCTACTTCGTGTGCGGGATACCCAGCACGTCGAGCGCGTTGGCCATAATGGACTGGAACGGCACCGCAGCGGCATCTGAGCCGCTCGGCGTTCCGTCAAGCGTGATATAGCACAGCACCTTGGGCGATTGTGCCGGCGCAAAGCCCATAAAGGACGACATGTAGTTCTCCTTGAGGTAGCCGCCGTTCTCGTCGGCTCGTTCGGCCGTACCGGTCTTACCCGCCACGTCATAGCCGTCAACCGCGCCGCCAACGCCCGTTCCCTCGGACACGACCGTCTGCATGCACGATGTCACCTGGGATGCGGCGTCCTCAGAAATCGCGCGCTCGCCTTCGCCCCAGTCCTTCTCGTCGCCTTTGCTGGACTTATAGAAGTGCGGGGTCATCATCACGCCGCCGTTGGCGATGCCGCCCACGGCACGTGCGATCTCAATCGGCGAGACGGACAGCGCCTGTCCAAAGCTCATCGATCCCAGCGTGGCGCCGTCATACTGGTCACGCTCCTTGACGATGCCCAGGCTCTCGCCCGGAAAATCGACACCAGAGCTGTGACCGATGCCCCACTTGTCCACATAGGCGGCAAAGTCGTCGGCACCGATCTTGCGCCCCACCAGGACAAAGCCCACATTGGACGAACGGCGCATCATCTCGCGCACATCCATGGTCATGGCATAGTCGCGCTTGTCGGCATCGGTGACGGTATCGTCGCCCACCTTGATGCTCGCCGGCACCTCAAACGACGTACTCGATCGCACGACGCCCAAGTCGAAGCCGGCGCCCGCCACGAGCGTCTTAAAGACCGAGCCGGGCTCGTAGGCATCGGTGACCAGGCGCAGATTCATATCCTCGGTCTTGGCATTCTCCAGATCGGTCTGGTCGTAGGTCGGGTACGAGCAGGCTGCCAAAATCTCGCCTGTCGTAGGATCGGTGACCAGCGCCGAGCCGTTCTTGGCCTTAGTCTTCTCAACTGCCTCTGCCAGGGCATCCTCGGCCGCACGCTGGATATTGACGTCGAGCGTCGTCACGATATCAACGCCGTCGACCGCAGCCACCTTTTTATAGGCACCGCCCGCGATATAGCTGCCGTCCCTCGCGCGCTCGCGTACGAGAGAACCGTTCGTGCCGGTCAGAAGCTTGTTGTATTGCTTTTCGAGACCCGTCAAGCCGTCGTTGTCTACATTCACTACACCCAGCACCTGCGATGCCAGATTGCCGTATGGATATACGCGCTTCATGGCCTGCTCAAAAAGCACGCCGGGCAGGTTCTTCTTCTCCAGCGCCGCAACATCGTCTTCGTCCACCTGGCGCTTGATATACACCCAGGTTCCATCGGACTCAACGAGCTTGCGGCAGGTCTTTTTATCGATTCCAGTTGCCTTGACCAGCGCCGACACCGTCTTGTCAACATCCTCGACAAGCTGCGGGTTCACGGCGATGTTGCGACATTCGACCGACGACGCCAACACGTTGCCGTTGCGGTCGTAGATGGTGCCGCGTTTGGCATAGAGGGTCTGCGCAAGCAGGCGGCGCGCATCGGCACGCTCGCGCAGTTTATCGGCTTCGACAATTTGATAGTCGGCAAGGCGAAAGACGCCCAAGCCCAAGCCAAGCCCGATGAAGCCCATGACGGCTTTGCGGCGAGGCAGAGGTGCGCCTGTGAGCCATTCGGTCGACGAACTCTTGCGCGACCTGGTGTTATGCACTTGAGGGCCGCCCGAGCCGCGAAGTCGCGACGCCGGGTCGTTGCCACGGGACTGCCCGGCGTTGTAAGATTGCCGACCCGTTCCTTGATAACCAGAACGTCCCCGCGACGAGGGACGTCCAGAACCGCGGCCCCCATCGGAACCGCGGCGATAGTCATTTGTCATACTCAGCTACCGTCTTGCTACTGAGCGGTCGCGGTCGCGTTGGCGCCCGCGGCTGCATCCTGCGAAAAGTCAAGTGTAACGCTCTCGCTGGGCTCCACCATGCCATAAGCGCCCGCAAGGTCGCGAATGCGCGTGTCGGCGCCATAGACCGAATGCATGACCTCTAGGTCGGAGCTCTCATCGGTCGCCTTTTCGAGCGTGTTGGTAAGCTCGGCGTTGCTGTTGAGCACCTGGGCCGTAACGCCGGCAAGCGCCACGCGGGCGACGCCGATCGTCATGAAGATAGCCGCAATGATGCAAAACGTTTTAAGAACGCTCATGAAAACCGGGCTTACCGCCTGGTTTGCCTGACGGCCCGCGCCCGTGTAGACATCAAAGCGCGGCGTGCGCTGCTCACGGGGAGCAACGGGGGCCTGCGGCGTCTCACGATAGGCGGGCATGGCGTTCATATCATAGGCGAGTGCTGCGCTTGAAGTGTTGTAGCCCATGATATGCCGCCTCCCATCCCGAGTACGTTGGTAGTGTGTTTAAGCTTCGTTTATGGTGCGAGCGGGAGGTCCAATATCGCGCGGTCGCGCCTACAGACGCTGCGCCACGCGGATTTTGGCTGATCTCGCCCGAGGGTTGCGCTCAACCTCATCAGGCTGGGCAACCAAGGGTTTGCGGGTGATGACCTTGAGTATCGGCACGTTGCCGCACACGCACACCGGGATCTCCGGCGGGCACGTGCACCCCTGGCTCATCTCCTTAAAGTGGTTCTTTACGATACGGTCCTCGAGCGAGTGATACGAGATGACGCAGATACGTCCGCCCGGGTTGAGCCACCTGGTGGCGGCATCAAGCCCTCGTTCGAGCACATCGAGCTCGTGATTGACCTCGATGCGAATGGCCTGGAAACTTTTCTTGGCCGGGTGTCCGCCATGCCGACGAGCAGCAGCCGGGATACCCGCCTTGATGATCTCGACAAATTGGCCGGTGGTTTCGATCGGTTCTTGCTCGCGGCGGCGCACGATCTCGCGCGCGATCTGCGAGGCGAACTTCTCTTCGCCGTAGACGCGTAGAATCCGGGCGAGGTCGTGTTCGTTATAGGTGTTGATGACCTCAGCTGCGTTTAAGGTGTTATTACCCGGATCCATCCGCATGTCCAATGGGGCGTCCTCGTTATACGAAAAGCCCCTGCCAGGGATATCGAGTTGCGGTGACGAAACGCCCAAATCGAACAGGAAGCCATCGACCCCGGGCACCTCGGCCGAGCAAAGCAGCTCGTCCAAGTCGCCGAAGTTGCCCTTCAGCAGCTGGTGCGGAACGCCGGGAACCTCGCGGTCCAGACGGGCGCCAGCGGCCTCGAGGGCCATGTCGTCCTGATCGACGCCGAGCAAAAGACCCGTCTCCCCCACCTGCGCGGCCATCTTTACCGAATGGCCGGCACCGCCAAGGGTGCAATCGCAGACAACGGAGCCGCTCTTTAGCCGCAGCGACTCAAGCACTTCGCCGAGCATGACAGGTTCATGCCGATATTCTTGTGTCAAGATCCCAC
Source organism: uncultured Collinsella sp. (assembly GCA_902489945.1). Classification (GTDB taxonomy): domain Bacteria; phylum Actinomycetota; class Coriobacteriia; order Coriobacteriales; family Coriobacteriaceae; genus Collinsella. The sequence continues at coordinate 581 of CABUBZ010000028.1, read as the reverse complement.
GCTCCATCCGTTACCCGTGCCTTGCCCTTACGAGAAGAAGAGGTCCAGCAGGGCCTCATCGTCATCGTCCTCATCGGCCGCGGCGCGATCCCAAACCTCAAGGTGGTCGTAGTTGCCCACAACCGTGACCTCGCGGTCGAGGTTCGCCTGCTTGCGGAGAGACTCGGAAAGACCGATACGACCGGCGCTGTCCACGTCCATCGACGTGGTGCGCTTGTTGATCGCCCTCATGAGCTTCTGGTCGTTAATGTCACGCGGGTTAAAGCCCTCGTGGCCCTCACGACCCGCGAAGAGTCCTTCGACCCACTTATCGAAGGCCTCGGCAGAGAACACGTACAGAGCATCGACATCCAGGGCTTTGAACACGCGAACGTGCTCTCCAAGCTCCTCGCGAAGGGGTGCAGGCAGGGACAGACGACCTTTTGCATCGAGATTGCGCTCGTATGCACCAGTCATTCCCATGTGCGCCCTCCCCTCGGTTACTCAGATGGCACGTACGCGGGGAACCACCCCGCCTGTCGACGTCATTAATAATATGGGGAACCTCCCCATTTTTCAACACCTTTCCCCACCCCTTCCCC
>CABUBZ010000027.1 GCA_902489945.1 uncultured Collinsella sp. | reverse complement strand
AACCCACGCACAAAGACATCCGCCGCAAACACAATCGACGCCCCGGCAGCATGCGGTGCCGCGATGTGCCAACAGACAAGGAGGACGCCACCATGAAGAAAAAGACCCTATCGATCCTTTCCCTTTGCATCGCCCTCTTTGCCGCGCTCGCCCTTGTGGGCTGCGGCGGGAGCGCTTCGAGCGGAGGCAGCAGCGCCGCCAAGAGCGAGAGCAAGGAAAAAGCTCCTGTCGCCGAAAAGACCGACTTTATCTGGTTTAAGGTCGAGATGCCCGAAGGCGTCGGCGTAAGCGACTCCGCCGGTAAGAACGCCGACAGAGTCCATCTCACCTTCCCCGAGAACGAGAACACCACGGTCGACCAATTCATCCCCGTTTGGCAAGAGAAGATGACGGCCGAAGAGTCCTTTGCCGAGCAGGCCGAAAGGCATACGGGGACGTTCCAGTGGGAAGACGGCGACCCCGTCGAGTACAACGGCAGGACATGGCTCACCGGAACGTACAAGGACAACAGCGGCACCTCAACCATGCTCTTTACCGACGTTGAGCCGGGAAGCATCTACATCCTCATCCCGAACTTCGACCAGCATAAGAAAGAAGCCGAGGCACTCCTCAACTCCATCGAGTTCCCTGACGACATGAAGGAGGCTGTGAAAGAGGCCCGCGGCGTCGAGATTTCGAGCATCGAGATCAAGTAGCAATTGTCCACGCACGCCCGTGCTCGCGCTCCATTAAAAGCGTGGGCACCAAACCCCGGGGAGGGTCGACAGCATCGGCCCTCCCCTCTCTTTCGTCCGCGCATATTGCCACTTAACGGCGCAAATCCGGCCCCCAGAATGGGACACATGGCCCACCCTAGCAAGCCGTCCGCGCGTACAGTAAAGGCAGGTAATCCATGGGCGGTTACAGATCGAGGAGGACACGACCATGAAAAAGAAGGCCTTAGCGATTCTCACCCTCTGCATGAGCCTCTTTGCCGCAGTTGCCCTAGTGGGCTGCGGCGGAAGCGGCGGCGCTGCCGGCAGTGGCGGTGGCGGCGGAGCGGAAAAGCCAGCCGTGGATATGAGGACCGACTTCATTTGGTTTAAGGTCGAGGTCCCCGAGGGCGTCGAAATCACCGACGTTGCCGGCGATACCGCCGACAGGGCCCAGTTTAAGTTCACCGAGAGCGAGCACGCCAGCGACCGCTTTATCCCCGTCTTCGACCCCGACAAGAACGCTGACGAGCTGTTCGACTATGAGGCCAAGTGGAAGGCCAGCTCCGGATGGACCGAGAGCGACCCCGTCAAGTACAACGGCAAGACCTGGCGCAGCGCCTACTTCACGCACTCCGGCGGCGTGACGACCGAGTACTTCACCGACGTTGACGGCGGCAGCGTGTACGTGCGCATCGACAACGTCGAAGAGCACAAGGACGCCGTCGAGGCCATGATGGAGTCCCTTGAGTTTGCCGATGACATCGCCGAGGCAAAGACCGAGGCCATGGACGTTAAGCTCGACGACATCGAGATTAAGCGCTAAGCGACTGGCGAGCGCAGCGGGAAACACGGGCGCAGTGCAAACAAGCGACGGTACCCCAGCGCTTCGTACCCAGGGAGGGCCGGTAAACCGACCCTCCCTTTCTTATGCCTGTAGCCGACGAACGCGAGGATGCCGGACGCCGGAACCGCCCCAAATGTGGCAACAGTACGAAAACGACAAACACCCCAACACGTCCGCCCACCGATTTATTGCGCCGCGCAGACAATTAAACCAGCATCTTTAAACATCTGGGCAGTATAGTGACCAAAACTATCGCATAACCGCACCCTGCGAATGGAGGAGTTATGACCGAACACCATGCCATCAGTCGCCGAGCGTTTACGCTGGGCCTAGGACTCGCAGCGCTGTCGCCGCTGGCAAGCCTGCCCGAAACCGCGGCATTGGGCATTAGCCCGCGGGCAGCCTTTGCGGACGGCACGACCGGGCCAGCGGACAGCCTCAACAAGTTCGTCATTCGCCTTCGCCCCGCGGGCTATCTTCGTACCGCAAGCGTCAACGAAGACGGCAACGTTATCGGCAACGTCTGCCATCTGTTTAATGACGGCACGTCCAGCAAGCTCATCCTTGAGAACGTAACGACCAAGAATGACGATACAAACTGGTATGCTATCCGCACCTTGCTCAATTTCGAAGAGCATAAAAAGACGGGCTACAGCATTTGGTCGGTCGACGGCGACTCGGACAAAGATGGAAAGGTCATCCACGTATGGGGCGGCAAGTATGACAACAAGCCCAGCCGCGCTTTTGCGTTCGAGCGTCAATCAAACGGAACCTATATCATCCGAGACCGCACGGTCGAGAAAGAAACCGAGAAAAAAGACATTAAGTACCTGGCAATAGAATCGAACGGCAAAGATCAGGACAACAATAAGATCTGCCATAAGAGTAAGAGCATTCCGTGGGAGCTCGAACTTATCGGTTACGACATGAAAAAGAACGATGCCACGGTTAGCAGCCTCGACTGGATCACGTACAGCAGCTACGTCGATGGGCCATGTTGGATGAAATACGTCGACGACAACAAGTTCCTCGACGAGCTGAGCATCCCGGGTACGCACGATTCGGGCACCTGCAGCGTGGACAACGACACTGAGCCCCAATCCTCGCAAGTAAAATGCCAGCAGGATTACATTCCCACGCAGTTGCTCGAAGGCATTCGCTATTTTGATATCCGGCTCGGAAAGGGCGACGACCCCGGTATCGACCACGGGGATTACTACCTGCTCAAAAAAGACGCGTACTTTATGCATCTTTCCGATGTCATAGGCTACTTCAAAACGTTTTTGAACGAAAACCCGACAGAAGCGCTCATCATGCTTGTATCGCGCGGCAACGATGAGGCTACCGACGAAAGTGTTACGACGGCTTTCGCCAAGGTTTTGGGCGATAACCCCGATCTGTTCTATACGGCGAGTCGCGTTCCCACACTGGGCGAGGTGCGCGGAAAGATCGTCCTGCTACGTCGATTTGGACTCGCCGGCAACAGCGTAAGCGGCCACACGTGGGGTCTCGACCTTACCGAATGGGATGACAAAATCAAGGCGCACACCGACAGCTCCTCTATGTGTCTCGTCCAAAACGCGCAGGGCTTTGAAGCCGTGGGGAAAACAGGCGAAAAAAAGCCTATTGCACCAAGGTATACGCCCAGGACAAGTACAAACTCACGGGAACCGACAAGCTCAGCTGGGTCGATAATGCGCTGAAGGAAACGACCGGGCGCACGCGCAACATGGTGGACGTCGTGGACGATGGCGGGACCAAGGAGCAAGTTCTGGAGCGTTGCTGGTCTATCAACTACACCAGCTGCACGGGCTTGTCGCACGGAGGCAATCCTTTTACCTCGGCACGAGTAGTCAACGAGCATCTGTATAAGAGCCCGTACATCAATCCCAGCGGCATCGAGGATACAAAGTCAGATTACCTCAAGCACATTGGCATCATCGCGTCCGATTTTGTTGACGCGGCACTAGCCCGGAGCATCTACCAGCGCAATTACAACGCGGATCACAAGCCGACAGTTTCGTGCTGCCTCCCGACCCGCATGCGCATGACGTATGGCGACTCGCTGAGCGATGCCTCACTCCAGGATGGCAAGACCGTTGGCGAGGGCCATTTCCGCCTCGTCGACAGCAATAACGTTCTTAACGTGGCAGCCTCGGGCCGCGCATTTGCCATCGAATACGTGGATGTCGACGCCCTAGGCAACGAGACCGTTACGGGACTGCAAGGTTCCGTGCCCATCGATATCGATCCGCGCGCGCTAACGCCTCATTTTGAGGGGCTCGAAGGCCTTAAGGCCGGCGAGGACGTGCGTGCTAAGATTGCGGCATCGCTTGAGGGCAAGCTCGAAAACGATGCCTGCACGGCCCAGCTCGAGTTTGTGCACGACGCGAACGGCGCTCCGGGCACAGCAATGGCCGAGGGCGAAACATTTGCCACAGGAACGTACTGGGTGCGTGTGAACGGTCTCTTGGGCGACGCGGCGCAGAACTACACGCTCGCCAGCGACGGAGCCGCAAGCTTTACCGTAGCGGCCTCGGGCAGCGCGGCCGGTGCCGGCACCGACGGTGGCACGGGCTCCAACGAAGGCAACACCAACAAGAACGGTAAGGGCAACAAGAGCAAGAGCTCGGGCGAAAAGCTCGCCAACACGGGCGACGGCTCCGGCATTGCCGCCGGACTCGCCGCTGCCGCCGTGGCGACAACGGTCGCCGGCGCGGCGATGCTTGCCACCGACCGCGAAGACAACGAAGGCGCTAGCGAATAGACAAGCTGGCCTTTTGGACACATCAACTCGATCGGGGGCGCAGAATACCGTTCTGCGCCCCCGATTTTTACCTTGGTCCGAACGCCAACGTCGGCTACATCACCATGTTCAGCGCGTTGACAAACTCCTGAGCCTGGGAGCGGCTGCTCAGGCTAAAGACACAGGCAGTCAACAGCCGATTGCGCAGGAAAACGTCACGGCCTTTGATTCTGTTGACCCCCGTGATGTCCTTAAGGTAAACGATCTCGGTGTGCTTGCCACCAAAAACGCCCTTCTTGAGCACCTCGATACGGTTAGGGTAGATCTTGACGTCTTTAAACCTGCCCGAACCTTTGTCCTGAAACAGCAAGGTGTTGTTGTCCATGCGCGTCACTCCCGCGGGGTTCGCTAAAACTGCCTCTATGGTCACATTTTAGCCGTCCCAAACTGCCACGCGAAGGCGCCCGGAAGGCATCGCGATTCGTGTCCGCGCGAGGCTTTAAACTAAATGCAATATAGATGCACTTCTCAAGAGGAAGGCTGGCGACAGTGATGGGTGAACTGGTAAACCGCGGAGAAATGGCAATTGTGCCCGGAGGTTTTTACAAGCAGGTTTCCTCGATTCTCAACGCCGCTCGCGACAAGGCCTATACCGCCGTTAACTTTGCGATGGTTGAGGCATATTGGGAGATTGGCAAGAGCATTCTTGAGGAACAAGGCGGCGAGGAGCGTGCCAAGTACGGCGATGCATTGATTGAAGGCCTCTCCAAAAGGCTTACCGCCGATTACGGAAAAGGCTTTGGTATCGCAAACCTTCGTAATATGCGCCAGTTCTTCCTTGCGTTTCCAATTCGCGACGCACTGCGTAGCGAATTGAGTTGGACACATTACCGCAGGCTGATGCGCATTCCCGACCCCGAAGCTCGCACTTGGTACATGAACGAATGCGCCGACTCTCGCTGGAGCACGCGCCAGCTCGAGCGCCAAATCAACACCATGTTCCGCGAGCGTCTACTCGCCAGCAAGGACAAAGAGACCGTCGCTCAGGAAATCCAAAAGAGTGCCCCGGCTCGTCGACCCGAGGACATCATTCGCGATCCATATGTACTGGAGTTTTTAGGCTTCTCGGACGATACTGCGTTTCGCGAGAGCGATCTAGAGCAGGCACTCATCACACATCTCCAGAAGTTTCTGCTAGAGCTTGGCCGCGGCTTCGCTTTTGAGGCGCGCCAAAAGCGTATCACCTTCGATGGGCGCCATTTCTATATTGACCTCGTTTTTTACAACTACCTGATGCGCTGCTTCGTTCTCATCGATCTTAAGACCGATGACCTCACGCATCAAGACCTGGGCCAAATGCAAATGTACGTGAACTATTACACGCGCGAGCTCATGAACGAAGGCGACAACCCGCCCATAGGCATCGTGCTCTGCGCAGACAAAAGCGATTCGATTGTCGAGTACACGCTGCCCGAGGATAACGACCAAGTGTTTGCCGCCAAATACCTGCCGTATCTTCCAAGCAAGGAAGAGCTGGCACGCGAGCTGAGCGCCGAGTACCGCGCCATCAACGAAGCGACGAACGTCGAGGCGTAAGGGCAACAGCACAGTACGGCCGACACCGCCGCAGCCGTCGCAGGCATACTCACGGTTCTGACGCACACTACGGAACAATACCGGTCATGGACGCCGGCGACGACATCCTAGCCGTGGCTGGCAAGCGTGACCCGACAGGTAAAAACGCGACCTTCGTCTGATGTGGGCCCATTGGCTGCCACAGAAAAGGGCCGGTTGCAGCCGGCCCTTTAGACGATAATACCTGCGTTGCCCGCGCTTCCGAAGTGTGACTAGCTGAGGAGCGGGTTCCGAGGCACAACTTGATTTTACCCAGCGGGGTGGCTCTTGTGCAGCCGCTCCACCGTTTATTTACATCCACTTCCCGTTAATCGACTGGACAGCAGCTCGCGCTCCCCTACTTCCCAAAGATCGCGGCGAACAAGCCCTTGCGTTTGGGCTTTTCTTCTCGGTAGGAGCCCTCGGCTGCGGCCGCCACCTGCTGCGGTTGCTCGCCGCCTCCGCGGCGCACGATCTGGTATAGGAACGGCGATTTAACGTATTTGACCTCGATAGGCGTGGCGTGCACGGTACTTTCACCGGACAGATGCAGGCTCGGATTGAGCGGGGCCACGATATGCGTCTCGCGCTTGTCGCTAAACACCACTGCGGCCGCGCGACCTGTCTGGCCATTTACAGCGATGCGCACTTGCTCGCCGTCGCGACTGTCCGTTGCCGGGCGATCGACAAAGTAGACCGGCACCATCACCAGGCCGTCCTTGTGCTTGCGAGCCTTGCGCGCCCACGTACGAATGCTCTTTTTATTGAGCCCCAGGGTCGCCTCGGCATCGTTGCCCGCAACATCGAGCGCCAGCTTGTCAATGACCACCTGGTCCTTGGTGGACGCATCGACGGAGACGACGCGGAAGTCGCCTTCCTGCATGGCGGGATCGAACGGCCCCACCTTGCCAAAGTCCCACGGCTCCAAAATGCCCATGAGGCGAACGTCCAGGTAGTTGGCCCTGGGATATGCCCAATCGAGCACCTCGTAGTACACCAGGGTCTCCTTGCTCAGGCCCTTGCCCGGGAAGGACGCCATCATGCGCAGGTCCGCGAGCGCCATGGGGAAATAGAAGAGCATCATGTCGTTTTGAATCGCGTCTTCCACGTCGTGCCCGGCAAAGGCATCCGGGTACTGACGCACCAGTTGCAGCGCGTTGGCACGCGCCTGCTGCGGGGAAATCTCACACGGAATACCCTGCTCGGGAACGTATTCGGCACCCACGCCCATGGTCAGGCGCTTGCTAAACGTGCCGGGTTTGAGCAAGTCGGCCACACCAATCTTGTTGCCGCAGGACGGACATTCGAACACGCGCTGGGTGGACTCGCCCTCAAAGGACGCGCCGCAGAAGGGGCAGGGAATGCTCACGTGTGTGGCCTCTTGGAACTCCTGCGCCGTCCCGCGATCTTCCCACAGCAGATGCTCCAGAACCGACTGATTGCGCCAGTGCGAATTGAAGAAATACCATTCCGGGTCCTCCGGACGCTCGAGCTGCGAGACATGCGTGAGCTTGAGCAACCCGTCAACCACCGTCAGCGGTGTATGGCGAATGCCCAAAGCGCTCTTAGGCTCCCCAGCGTCCGCTTGCCACGGGATGACCGTTCCGCAATAGGCGCACTCAAAGCTGCGTTTTGCCTGGTGCGAATACATGGGGCCGCCGCAGTTTTGGCATTTAATGGCAAACATCTCGTCCATGGAAACTTCCTCCTTTGCACAGGGGCTGTCGACATTAAGTATGTCGAGCAAACAGGCGCGTGCCCATACCCATGTGGCCCAAAATGGAGCACTCGCACGGACGAGAAGGCGCAGCGGGCTCAAAGCCATGCGGGCAACCGCCCCCCCTCCGCCCCGTGCCCGTTAGCATCGGCAGACCATTGCTGCATTTTCTGAGCATCGTCGCACGACGCGTCCGTGCGAGCTACACTATCCCCTTAAACATGATTGTGAGGACGACCGTTATGCTATTTGTAAATCGGCTGGTACATACGCTTGTTCCCGGCAGCGAGAGCGAGCCGGTCGATACCTCCTGCCGCACCAACGCGGGGTTTGCCGCAAGCCTCATCTGCATCGGCCTCAATATCACGCTGTGCCTGGCCAAGGGCATCGCGGGCCTGCTCGCGGGTTCCGTCTCGCTTGTCGCCGACGCCTTCAACAACCTCTCCGATGCCTCGAGCAACATCGTGAGCCTGCTCGGATTCCGCCTTGCCAGCCGCCCGGCCGACGAGGGGCACCCTTACGGCCATGGCCGCTACGAGTACCTGGCAGGACTGTTCGTCGCCGTCCTGGTTTGCGCTGTCGGCATCAACCTGATCATCGAGTCGGTCACCAAGATCATCAAGCCCTCCCCCACCGCATATTCGGCGCTCTCCATGGCCGCCCTCATCCTGTCCATGCTCGTCAAGTTTTGGATGGCGGCCTTCAACCGCACGCTGGGCAACCGCATCGACTCCGAGACGCTCATCGCCACGGCACAGGATTCCAAAAACGACGTCATCACCTCGGGCTCAGTCCTGGTGGCAGCGCTTATCTCACAGACAACCGGCGTTGACCTCGACGGCTGGGCAGGCCTGGGCGTGGGCATCTTCATCTGCACCAGCGGCATGGGCCTGGTGCGCGACGCCATCAGCCCGCTGCTGGGACAAGCGCCCGACCCCAAGCTCGTCCAGGAGATTCGCGACAAAATCATGTCGTATCCGCAGGTTCTGGGCACGCACGATCTGATGGTGCACGACTACGGCCCCGGTCGCCAGTTTGCCAGCGCACACGTGGAGATGCCCGGCGAGGGCGATGCGTTTGAGCACCACGAGATTCTGGACACCATCGAGCACGATATCAAGCATCAGATGGGTATCGACATTACGCTGCATTGCGACCCCATCGCGACAACCGGCGACGACCTGCGCGGCTGGGTCAAGCGCGGCATCATGCAGATCGACCCCGCACTTTCCATCCACGACCTGCACGAGCACGACGGCTTCGTCTCGTTTGACCTGGTGCGCCCCGACGGTTTTGACATATCCGACGAGGAGCTGCTGGAACTCGTCACGCGCATCGTGCACGAGCGCCGGCCCGATGTCTCGTGCGTCGTCACGTTTGACTCGGGCTTTAGCTCGCCCGACCGCCCGGCCGAGCGGCTCTAGCCAACTCAGCCGCTAGTTTCCCTGCGCGCCCGAGATGCCGTTTTGCAGCGCGCTCCAGGCATCCGTTGCCATATCGCCCAGGTTCTGCGCGGTATCGCCGAGATTCTGAGCCGTGTCGCCCAGCTGTTGGGCTTTATCCCCCAGCTCCTGAGCCTTGTTGCTCAGGTCCTCCAGCGTGTTGGAGCTCGAGCTGTCCGTGGCGCCCTGGTCGCCGGACGCGTTACCCGACGAGCCGTCCTTGCGCGTAAGCTGAACCTCCAGGTTGCCGTTGTCGTTATAGTAGGCAGACGTCACGACCCAGTTGGCATCGACGACGGGCATCGAGCCGTCATCGGTCAGGATCACGGCGTTCGAAAGGTCGGCCCCACGCGATTTGAGGAGCTTCTTGGCATTGGACCAGTACTGCCCCGGAATATCGCTCAGGTCGACGGCGGTAGACTGGGTGGCCTCAGTCTGCTCGGCCGTGGTATCAGTCGTGGCGCCCCGCTTGTTGAGCATGCCCGACACAATGGCAAACACAACCGAAAGGGCAAAGAAGATCGCCAGCACAATCAGGATTTTCTTGATCACGCTCGACGAACGCGACGGTTTCTTTTCCTCGTCCTCGCCGTACTGCGGAATCGACTTGGGATACTCACGATACGGCTCGCGCGCGTAGGGATCGCGCGACTCATAGCGAGGCTGCGCCGTGCGCGGCATATACGTCGTCTGCTGAGGCTGTGGAATGGGATTCTGCGACAAATCGTTATAAGGATCCGGCGCAGAACTGGCATAGGGGTCCTGCGGTGCGTAATCAAACGGGTCCGGCGCCGCGTTGCCATAGGGGCTTTGCGAAGATGCAGCGTAAGGATCCTGCGCCGTGTCGCCATAGCCCATAACCCGCGTAGGCTCGGCAGAAGGCTGCGTCGCGGCAGGGTCGGCATAGCCAGGGCCGGGCACAACGTGGGTCGCATCGGCGCTATTACCCGTCGACGCGGAGCCGTAGCCACCCATCACGGTCGTCTTATCCTGATCCATGCAACGATTCCTTTCCGTCGCCCGTAAGCATCAAGTTATCCATGCATTCTACCCGCGCAAAAGCCTATGATGGGCAAAGCCCGCCGGTATCTACAAGACATGCGCGGTCCCCAAGGGATCAAAAAGCCCCGCCGGGCCTTGGGGGCACGGCGGGGCGGGCAGGCAGCTAGGGGCAACAGGCCTAGAACAGGCCAGTGATGTTGCCGTCGTTGTCGACGTCGATGTTCTCGGCCGCGGGGACCTTGGGCAGGCCCGGCATGGTCAGGACGCTACCGGTCAGCGCGACCACAAAGTGGGCGCCGGCAGAGACCTTGAGCTCACGTACCGTGATGCGGAAGTTCTCGGGGGCACCGAGGGCCTTGGCATTATCGCTAAAGCTGTACTGCGTCTTGGCCACGCATACCGGCAGGTTGCCAAAGCCGTTCTCGCGCAGCTCGGCGAGCTGACGCTTGGCAGCCGGCGTAAAGTCAACGCCGTCGGCGCGGTAGACCTTGGTGGCAACGGCCTCGAGGGCGTCAGCAACATCGGCGCCGTCCTCATAGGCAAACTTGAGCTCGCTCGGCTGCTCAATCAGACGCATGACCTCATCGGCCAGCTCGAGCGCGCCCTCGCCGCCCTTGGCCCAGACCTCGGAAAGCTTAACGTTGACGCCGAGCTTCTGGCACTCGGACTCGATGAGCGCAAGCTCAGCCTCGGTGTCCGTCGGGAAGCGGTTGATGGCGACCACGCAGGGCAGACCATAAACGTTCTGGATGTTGTCGACGTGACGCAGCAGGTTGGGCATGCCGGCCTTGAGTGCCTCGAGGTTCTCCTCGTTGAGGTCGGCCTTGGCGACGCCACCGTTGTACTTCAGCGCACGAGCGGTCGCGACGACCACGACGGCGCTGGGGCGAACGCCCGTCATGCGGCACTTGATGTCGAGGAACTTCTCGGCACCCAGATCGGCACCGAAGCCGGCCTCAGTAATGGCGACATCGCCAAAGCGCATCGCCATACGCGTGGCCATGATAGAGTTGCAGCCGTGGGCAATGTTGGCGAAGGGGCCGCCGTGGACAAACGCGGGCGTGCCCTCGAGCGTTTGCACCAAGTTGGGCTTGAGCGCGTCCTTAAGCAACGCGGCCATGGCACCCTGGGCCTTAAGGTCGCGGGCACGGACGGGCTCGTCGGCAAAGCTGTAGCCGACGACGATCTCGCCCAGGCGCTCCTTGAGGTCGTTAATGCTCGTAGACAGGCACAGGATTGCCATGACCTCGGAGGCGACGGTGATATCGAAGCCGTCCTCGCGCGGCACGCCCTGGGCCTTACCGCCAATACCGTCGATGACGTGGCGCAGCTGACGGTCGTTCATATCGACGACGCGCTTCCAAGTGATGCGCTTAACGTCAATACCGAGCTGATTGCCCTGCTGAATATGGTTGTCGAGCATGGCGGCCAGCAGGTTATTGGCGGCACCGATAGCATGGAAGTCACCGGTAAAGTGCAGGTTGATATCCTCCATGGGGATGACCTGAGCCCAGCCGCCGCCGGCAGCGCCGCCCTTAACGCCAAAGACGGGGCCGAGCGAAGGCTCGCGCAGGGCCACGGCACTCTTGACGCCGCGTCGGCGCAAGCCATCGGCCAGACCGATGGTCGTGGTGGTCTTACCCTCGCCCGCAGGCGTTGGGTTGATAGCAGTCACGAGGACGAGCTTGGCCTGGTGGTCAGTCGGCTCGTTGAGCAGTGAATAGTCGACCTTAGCCTTGTCGAAGCCGTACGGAATAAGGTGCTTAACGTCGACGCCGGCGTTCTTGGCCACCTCGGTAATAGGCAGCGGCGTGACAGAACGTGCGATTTCGATGTCAGTAGGCATGGGCGGTCCTTTCGTTACCGAATGAGAAAAAGACCAATTCAGCATAGCACGGGCGCGCAATAGTAAAACACCCATAACCGATGAACGGCGATATGTTTACCCGATGCCCAGCGATAGCCCAACAGCCCGCCAAAACAAAGCGCCCTAAACGGTAGATTCAATCCCCAGGTGCTCAAAGGTGCGAAGAGTTGCCTGACGGCCCTGCGGCGTACGAATCATCAACCCGCACTGCAGCAGATAGGGCTCATAGACATCCTCGAGCGTGCCCGGGTCCTCGCCCACCGCGCTGGCAAGGGTCGTAAGTCCCACGGCACGACCGGAGAACGTCTTAGCGAGCGTCTCCAAAATGCGAATATCCATCCAGTCCAGACCGAGCTCATCGATCTCGAAGAACTCGAGCGCCTGGCGACAGATATCGAGCTCGATGGGACCGTTGCCGCGCACCTGTGCGTAATCGCGCACGCGCTTGAGCAGGCGGTTGGCAAGACGTGGCGTACCGCGCGAACGCGAGCCGATCTCGAGTGCACTGGGATGGTCGATCGTCACGCCCAGGATAGTCGCCGAGCGCGTCACAATCTGCGCGAGCTCCTCGACCGTGTAGTAATCCAGGCGATATGAAATGCCAAAGCGGTCGCGCAACGGGCCGGTCAACATGCCTGAGCGGGTCGTTGCCGCCACCAGCGTAAACTTGGGAATATCCAGGCGAATCGAGCGCGCCGCCGGACCCTTGCCAATCACGATATCGAGGGCAAAGTCCTCCATCGCGGGGTACAGGACCTCCTCGACCGAACGGTTGAGGCGGTGGATCTCGTCGATAAACAGCACATCACCCGGCTGCAAGTTAGTAAGGATGGCTGCCAGGTCGCCGGTGCGCGCGATGGCAGGGCCACTCGTGGTCTTGATCTGAGCGCCCAGCTCGTTGGCGATAACCGTAGCCAGCGTGGTCTTGCCCAGACCCGGAGGGCCCGAGAAGATCACGTGGTCGAGCGTCTCGCCACGGCTCTGCGCCGCTTCGATCAACACGCGCAGGCTCTGCTTGATATGCTCCTGGCCGCAGTAATCGTCCAGGCGCTGGGGGCGCAGGGTACGGTCGACATCGAGGTCCTCGGGCGTCAGCTCCGAGCCCACCATGCGCTCGCCATGCGCCATGGATGCCGCCGGCGAGTTGCCGGGCGTCGCCCACAGGTCCTGAGAGTCATCGGCTTCCCACATCACGCATCCATTCCGAGTCGCTTAAGCGCCGCGCCGAGCAGATCCTCGACACGCATATTCTGCCCATCATACCCGCTCAGGGCAACATCGGTCTCCTGCGGGCTAAAGCCCATGGAAAGGAGTGCCGCGCGGGCATCATCGATGGCCGAGGGAGCAGCAGCGGGCACGGGCATCGCAACCTGGCCGGGAATCACGTCGACCGGGACAAAGCCCTTGTCCTTGGCAAAGGTGCTCTTGAGCTCCAGGATCAGGCGCTGAGCTGTCTTTTTGCCCACACCGGGCACCTTGGCCATGCCCTTGTCGTCCTCGGCCATCACCAGCGAATACAGCTGCCCCACGGTATAGGTGGAAAGCACGGCGAGCGCCAGGCGCGGGCCAACGCCCGAAACGGACACGAGCCGGTCGAACATCGTGCGCTCATCCTTTGAGGAAAAACCGAAAAGTGTCATGGCGTCCTCGCGCACCTGCATACGCGTGTAGAGGCGGACCTCGCCGCCGGGCGTCGGCAACGTGGCCGCAGTGCTGCCCGAGATGCCGAGCTCAAAGCCAACGCCCGACACATCGACGACAGCAGAGCTCATCGTGGACTCGACAAGCGTTCCGTGGAGCTGGGAAATCATCAGTATCCGGTTCCTCTCTGTTGATAGAACTCGCCACCGGTGAGGGCGCGGGTACGGCTGAGGTTTACGTGGCAGATGGCGCAGGCCAGGGCATCGGCGGCATGGTCGGGATGCGGGTCGTGGTCGAGCTGTGTTAGCGTGCGTACCATGTAGGCGACCTGCCGCTTGTCCGCGGCGCCGGTGCCCACCACAGCCTGTTTGATCTGCATAGGCGTGTACTCGCCAATCTCGAGCGCGCACTCCGAAAGCGCCACAAGCGCAGCGCCGCGGGCATGCGCCGTAGGGATGGCCGAGCGAACGTTGGCGCCAAAGTAGATGCTCTCGATAGCAGCGGTATCGGGTCGATAACGCTCCACGACACCCTTGAGGTCGCGGGCGATATGCGACAGGCGCACCACGAGCGGACTACCCGCGCTGGTCTCGATACAACCGTAGGCACGGCAGCGAACCTCACCGCGCCGCTCCTCGATAATCCCCCAACCCGTATGGGCCAAACCGGGGTCAATGCCCAAGATAACCAAGCCAACCTCCCCTCGCCACAAGCGCAGCGCAAGACAAGGCCCCGCGCATCATTCACGAACGTCTGTTCTAGAATAACACAACGGGACCAAGATGCTTAGTTGAAGTGTCGGGGTTGGGAGCGAATCCCATCCCATAGTTAATTTTGAGAAAAGAACGGGAATTGACGGGGGTCCACCGGCGGATGAGGCATCGGCATGCCCTGAGGCCCGCCCTGAGGGCCGCCCTGATCGCCCATCATCTTATCGATGGCGTCCTGGACCTCGCCCTCAAACTTCTTCATGCCCTCGTGCAGGCGGCGCTGACCGTCCTCAGAGCGCAGCTCCTCCATCTGCTCGGGCGAAATACCCAGCAGCTCACCGAGCACGCCCATCATCTCGCTTCGCATGCGCTCGCTCGAATCCTCGTCGGCAAAGCGGCGCACCTCGGCGCGGGCCAGCGAATCGACCGTCATACGCTCTTTACCGCTGAGCCCCAGATCGGACCATGCGAGCATATACGGCCAGGAACGCTCGGCAAACGAACGGGCCGAGACGATCGGCGCCGTGGGCAACTGGTGGCGGGCAGCCTCGCCCTGGCGCACGAGCATCAGCAGCAGCGAGCAGGCCTCTGGCTTGCCGGCAGCCATCGGGATGTCGTCGAAAGGACGATTGCGGTCCACGTGCGACTCAAGCGTGCCATCGACCTCGCCCGGCTCAAGCCCGCCGAGCAGCTGCGCCGCGCGATCGAGCATATCGACCGGACCGTCGAGCGTCGAGAGCGCCTGCGCCAGCACGCGCTCCATGCAATCCTCCACCGCGTTGAGTGTCACGAGCTCCTGCGGCACCACGGCAGACGCGCGGTTGCGCACGCGCGCCACAAACTCGAGCGTCGACAGGTACACATCGCCAAAGGGCGCGTAATCGCCCTGGTAGCCGCCGCACAAAGCAGGTGCCGCCAGCGCGTACTCGGTTTTGGACAGCGGGCTCAGCGCCATCGCGCCCAGCTCGAGCGCCGTGTCCTCCAGCATCAAACCCAGCACGCGCGAGCGCAGACGCTCGGCATTGCCCGCCGACACGTCGCGGTCGAGCACGCGCGAGGCATCCGGCAAATCGCGCTCAACCGTGCGAATATGCAGGCGCTCGGCAATGGCGCGGACGGCGGCACAACGAGCGGCCTCCGCCTCCTCCTGCGCCGGCGTAAAGATGCGGTTGCGCCCCAGCACCAGGCCAATCACATTGCGCGGGCCCAGGGCGTCGACGGCAAGCGCCGCCAGCAGGGACGACGGCAGGTCGCCTTCGAGCGCCACTACGGCGCGCGACGTCCCGTGAGCGCGGGCGTTGTCGCGCACGGCGAGCACCAGCGCCTGCCACAGCCACTCCTCCGAGCGGAACTCGGGCAGTTCATGATCCTCTAGAGCGTCGAGCATCACGCCGCGCTGAATCTCCTGGACCAGCAGGCTCTCTTCAAAACACGGCGCCTGGGCCACCACGCGGCCGCAGTCATCGAGCACAAACGACCCGCCGGTATACACCGACTCGTCGTACGCACCGATCGGCGCCATGCAGGCAAACCACACGCTGCGCTTGGACGCGATCTTGCGGTAGGCTCCACTGCGCACGGCCGCAACGGCAGCAGTCTCGCGGTTGGTCATATCGAATGCGTTGAACTGGAAATAGGCGATGAGGTCGACGCCGGTCGGCAGCATCTCGAGCTCGCGATCCAGGTCGAAGATCACCGCGATGCGCACGCCGTCCACATCGAACACCGGCGGCGCCCAACGCGCGTCGTTGTTCTCGCCGCGCTGCAGGGCAATGCTTGCGCGCGCGGGCACCACGCGACCGTCCTTGAGCATCATATAGTCGAGCAGGGGCTGGCCCTCAAACGAAACCGCCGCGGGCACGATGCAGATCATGTCGAGCTCTTGGATGCGTTCGGCAACGCCGGTCAGACCGGCAAGCATGTCGTGCTCAAAGTCGGCAGCGCCCACCAGGCCACCGGGCATGGCGCCCATAAAGAGCGGAGCCGGAACGCACAGCACGCGCGCCCCGCGCTCGTGGGCCAGACGAGCCTGGTCCTCGATGCGGCCGCAAATGCCCTCAATATCACCCAGGCGCATATCGATCTGTGCAAGCGCGAGCTTCATGGCTCAGCCCTTTCCGTCGTAAACCATCGAAATCGTAGTAAAAGCGCCGGCCGCATAATGCAGTCGGCGCTTGCATGTGCATATGCTAGCTATGATACCCCGAGCGGGGGCGCGCTCCTAGAACGTCGCGGACCACAGCCCGTGCAGGTTGCAATAGGCATAGACGGTACCGGTCTTGGAACCACCGGCAAAAAACGTCGCGGGCTTCATGCCGGGCTCAAGGTAATGGACCTCTAAGCGGCCCTCGGCCTCAAGGGCGATCCACTCAATGTAGTGCTCGGGCAGGCTGGGGTGCTCGACCGAGCCAACGCGTGCGCGAATCACGTGACCGTCGCGCTCGGTCTCGACAACAGGCACGTGCTTCTCGTGCGCCGCGTCCTCGGTGTTCGCGGTCAGCTCCGTGCAGCCGGCAGGGGTTGCAACGTCGTTGCCAAGAGCGGCGATGAGCTTACCGTCGGGGTCCTTAAAGAATTTCGCCATGATGTTCTCCTTTGCTGATGTGCCAATGTTCTTGATGGTTCTTATGCCCAAAGGCAGACAAACCATCCACGGAATTGCAAATGAACACATAACGGGCGGGGACGATGGGGCAGCGTGTGCCATCCGCCCTGGCGGCCCCACCCGAGCGGGTTAGCGCCCGTCGCCGCCGAGCAGCGCCAGAACATCCTCGCGCGTGAACAGCGCCGACGAGATGCCGTCGCCGCCGAGCACACTGTTGACCAGGTCGCGCTTGGACTCCTGCATCTGCATAATGCGTTCCTCAATCGTGTCCTTGGCGATGAGCTTGTACACGGTCACGGTATGTTGCTGGCCAATACGATGCGCACGGTCGGTCGCTTGGTCCTGCGCCGCCACGTTCCACCACGGGTCGTAGTGGATGACCACTTCGGCCGCCGTCAGGTTCAGGCCCACGCCGCCCGCCTTGAGCGAAATCAAAAAGACTGGAACCTCGCCCGCTTGGAACTGCGCGACCATCTTGGCGCGGCTCTCCTTAGACGAAGCGCCCGTGAGTTTAAGGAAGGCGATGTCCTCCTTGGCCAAGCGCTTGCCGATGATATCGAGCATACCCGTAAACTGGCTGAACAACAGGATGCGATGTCCGCCGTCGAGTGCGCCGTGCACGAGCTCCATGCACGTATCGAGTTTGGCGCTCCCCGCCTTGTAATCCTCGTAGTGTAGACGCGGGTCGCAGCAGATCTGGCGCAGCTTGGTGAGCTCAGCGAGCACCTTGAGCTTGTCCTTCTTAAACTCCCCAGCCTCGCGGTGCTGCACCTGCTGGGCGATGCGGTCCTGGTTGGCCAGGTAGAGCTTGCGCTGCTCGCCGGCGAGCTGTGCCATGACGGTGTCCTCGATCTTTTCGGGCAGATCGGCCACCACGTCTTCCTTAACACGGCGCAGCACAAACGGCGACACGAGCGCCTGCAGGCGAGCGGCGCTGTCACCCTCGGCGTGCTCGACCGGGCTTTCGAAGCGCTTGGCAAACGACTCGCGCGTGCCAAGCAGGCCCGGCATCAAAAAGTCGAAGATGCTCCAGAGCTCGGACAAGCGGTTTTCGATGGGCGTGCCCGTCAGGGCAAAGCGCACGCCGGCAGGCAGGCGCTTGGCGGCGCGCGCCACCTGCGTGAGCGGATTTTTAATGTACTGGGCCTCATCGAGCACCACGCGGGCAAAATCCTGCTCGACGTACTCGTCGATATCGCGGCGCATAAGGTCATACGACGTCACGACCACGTTATGCTCGACCACGCCGGCAATCTGTACGCGACGCTGCGCCTTGGCGTCCACGATGGCGCACACATCGAGCGAGGGCGCAAAGCGCTCCAGCTCGGCAGTCCAGTTGTACACGAGTGAGGCCGGGCATACCACGAGCGTAGGCTTGGTGTCCCCCGCCTCCACACGCGCCAGGATATGCGCGATCATCTGGAGCGTTTTGCCCAGGCCCATGTCGTCGGCCAAGATGCCGCCAAGGCCCAGGTGTTCGAGCGAGCCGAGCCACTGGTATCCGTCGACCTGGTAGCCACGCAGCGTGGCCTTGAGCGATGCCGGCACCGTAAAGTCCATCTTGCCGAGCGTGTCCAGGCGCTCGACGGTGCGGCGGAACGCGGCGTCGCGATCGGCCTCGAGCGCCGGCGTGCGCGCGAGCATGCTATCGACAAAAAGGGTGCTCGACGCGGGAAGCGACACGCCGTCGAGCAGGTCGACGGCATCGACACCAAGATCTTCGGCAAGGCCAAACGCGGCGCGCGCTCCCTCATCCAGGCGCACGATGTCGCCGGACGTCAGACGCGCAAACGTTTGATGGCGCTTGTACGAATCGAGATAGACGGCAAGGTCCGCGGCCGAAAGCGCGCTCGCGCCCAGCTCGACATCGAGCAGATTGCTCTTGACGGTCGCACGAACCGAGAGCTTGGGCGCGGGGCGCACCGAAATCTGGCGCAGACGGTCGCTGAGCATGACCTCACCCAGCTCGGACAGGGCAGACAGGCCCTCGGTCAGCAAGTGGAACAGGCTCTCGTCATCGCGCTCCTCAAACGCCAGGCCGCCCTCGTAGAAATCGAAGTACATGGCAGCCGTGTCCATAACGCGAAACTCCGCCAGCGTATCGCGGGGCGGAACGCCGGGGCGTTGCTCTTCGAAAGGACTGCCCGGAGCACCAAGACTAAAGAGATCAGCCGACCAATCGCCGTAGGTAACCGTAATTTTGCAGGTCACAAGACCATCGTCGACGCCGATTGCCATGGCAAAGCTCGCCTCGGGTGCCACAGTATCGAGCGCGGCGGGCGCGGTGAGGTCGGTATAGTCGCGCAAAATGGGCAGCGCCATACGGCAGAACTCACCCACCTGCTCGGCGGCAATATGGGCGGGCGTGCGGCACGGCAGCAAGCGCGACAAAAAAGGTGCGGCATGCTGAGCAAATGCAGCGTCGGTACGGCGCGCGCGGCGCGTGTCAACCAAGTAGGCGGCATCGCCCGACGCAAAGCAGTACATATCGGCGGGCAGGCGCAGGTCATAGCTACCACCAGCCGCCGGCGCGATTTTGGCGGCAAGAAGTGGTGGGCGCTTAGCGGACGCCTCGTCCTCCCCTTGCGGAGACAGCTCAACCGCCACGTCGTAGGTGCGACGCGTCGTCGTCCCCCGCGACCAGGCGGGCTCAAAGGAGATGGTCTGGCCGCGCAGCAGGTCCAGCACATATACGATGCTATGCTCGGACAGCGGCAACTGACGCTCGGCAACAAAACCGCTGCGGGCAAAGTCGTACGACGCCGAACGCGAGCTTGTGATGTCATCGAGATAGGCAACTGTCGTCACAACAAGGTTGAGCAGCTTTGTCGATGTTTCGTCAAAGGCCTCAGGTGAATGGACAAACGTGAGCTTCTTGCCATAGGAGAACGTGCCGCCGCGCACGTAGGCATCGGCCATGCCGTCGATGTCCTTGACCACGTAGGAGACCGATCCACGGCGAATGCGGAACTCGAGCGCCCAGCTAAAGCGGTCAGCGAACAGCGGATTGTAGTACGGCACCAACGAGGGCTCCAACGCCGCTTTGGGGGCGTCGGGATCAACGGCACCGGCAAGTTTGCGGCGCATGCTCGCCAGCTCATCCATGCGCGCGTCCGAAAGATCGGAAAGCGCCGCCACAAGGCTCGGGCTCGTGGGGACGGGCGCCGGGAAGGGAAAGTTGGGGTTGACGGCCGGCGCGGCGGACGCGGCGCGCGCGGGCTGTTTCGGCTGCGCCGTAAACGTGCGAACCGGCGTGCGCAGCCCCTCAACAGGCTCAATGCCGCTGGTGTCCAGGTACGCCAGCGCTGTGGCGATGGCGTGCTTGCACATACCGGGATAGCGGTATGCGGCGGGGCAGTCGCAGTCGTAGTCGATAACCTCGTGCTCGTCCATATCGAGCGCCACGTGCGTCTTGTACAGGTCGCCGCGCGAGCCGCGCACCGAGCCCTCAACCGTCACGTTTTTGGAGAAGCGCGAGCCGCTGTCCTCAATCGACAGCACGGCGCCGTTGAGCATGAGCGAGCGGCCCTTCATAAAGGTGCCGCTCAACGCCGCCTCTTTGCGAAGCGCCTGCACAAACGTCCCCTGCGCCATCACTTCCTCCAATCTCACCCGGGGTAGCTTAGATAACCGTCACGCGACCCTGGTTACCCACAATCGCCTTTGCCTCGGCCAGCAGCGGAATCGAGCGCGCGTTGACCTTGGCCGGCACCTCGGCACGTAGCACGCGCCCGTCCACCTGCTCGATAAAGATCTCCACGCGGTCGCCGCCCGGGTTGGCGGTAAGCACCGTGGCAAGACGCGCCATATTGCCCTGGCTAAAGCGGCTGTTGGGCACCATGACCTCAAACACCTTGGGCTTGTTGTTCTCCTCGTTAAGCTCGAGCGGCACGATCTCCTGCGCGATGATCTGGTCGCCGCGGTCCGAGCGCTCGAGCTTGCCCTTAATGCGCACAAAGGCATCGGACAGCTGCGCGCCGGTCTCGGGATCGACCTCGCCGTACAGGTACCCCTCGGCCTCCTTGTAGGTCTTGGGGAACACGACGACGGTGGCCTCGCCTTCCATGTCCTCGAGCTGCACGATGCCCATGGGGTCACCGTTTTTGGTCACGCGCTTGGACACGCTCGAGACCATGCCGGCCCACCACAGCGCCTTGCCCTCGGGAATTTCCTGGTTGATGGTGCCGCCCGTAGGATTCTGAACTTCGTAGCCGGTGTCGATCTGCGAGAACGAGAAGTCACGCGCCTTGGCTAGTGCATACTCAAACGGGCGCAGCGGGTGGTCCGAGACATAGATGCCCAGAACCTCCTTCTCCTGACTCAACTTGAGGTGGCGGTCCCATTCCTGGCCATCCGGATCGGGCACGCTCACCTCAAAGCCCGAGCCCTCAACGTCGCCAAACATATCGAAGAACGACGTCTGGCCGCTCGCGCGATCCTTCTGGCGCTTTACCGCGGCATCGATGATGTTCTCGGGGTTGTTCTTGTCCACAAAGTGCATCATCTGGCGACGCGGATACCCCGTGGAGTCGAAGGCGCCTGCCTTGATGAGCGATTCGATCACGCGGCGGTTGGCCTGGCTCGAGTCCACGCGCTCGACAAAGTCGTGCAGCGTCTTAAACGGGCCGCCCGCCTCGCGCTCGGCGATAATCGCCTGCGCCACGCCGGTGCCCACGCCGCGGATGCCGGCCAGACCAAAGCGCACGCCCTCCTTGGTAGCCGTGAACTCGGTACCGGACTCGTTGACATCTGGCGACAGCACGGGGATGCCGTCGTGACGGCATGCCGAGACGTAGTGCACGATCTTGTCGGTCTTGCCCGTATAGGACGTCAGAACGGCCGCCATGTACTCGTGCGGATAGTGCGCCTTGAGCCACGCCGTCTGCATAACCAGGATGGCGTAGCCGGCGGAGTGCGACTTGTTGAAGGCGTAGGACGCGAACTCGAGAACATCGTCCCAAATCTTCTGGGCGACCTCGCGCGTATAGTTGTTCTTGATGGCGCCGTTCATCCAGTGGTCGTAGGTGGTCTCGTCCGAGCCATCCTCCCAGTGGAGCACCGTCGACGTGAGCAGCTTGATCTTTTTCTTAGCCACGGGCTTACGGATACGCGAGTCCGATTCGCCCTTGGAGAAGCCGCACATCTCGACGGAGATGAGCATAACCTGTTCCTGGTAGACCATGGTGCCGTAGGTTTCACCCAGGATGTCGTCCAGGCGGTCGTCGTAGGAGACGGCCGGCTCCTTGCCGTTCATACGGTTGATGTAGGACGAAACCATGCCGGCGCCCAGCGGGCCCGGGCGGTACAGAGCGATCAATGCCACGACGTGCTTGTACTCGGTGGGCTTCATGTTCTTGATCGTGGCCGTCATGCCGGCGGACTCGACCTGGAAGACTCCGGCGGTGTGGCCGGAACCCATGAGCTTAAAGATCTCGGGATCGTCAAAGGGGATCTCTTCCTCTTTGATGTCGATGCCGAAGTTCTTTTTGATGTTTGCCTTGGCCTTGGAGATAACCGTCAGCGTGCGCAGGCCCAAGAAGTCCATCTTGAGCAGGCCCATGTCGGCAACGGTATGGCCCTCGTACTGGGTAATCTCGACGCCGCCCTTGGTGTCGAGCTTGGTGGGCACATGCTCGTTGACGGGGTCGCGGCAGATCAGAACGGCGCACGCGTGCACGCCCTCGCCACGGGTGAGGCCCTCAATCGAGAGCGCCGTGTCGATGATGCGGCGGGCGTCGTCGTCCTTTTTATAGGCCTCGGCAAAATCGGGGTTAAACAGATCCTCTTTGCCGGGCTGCTTGTCGAGCACCTGCTTGAGTTTGACCTTGGGGTCGCTCGAGACCATCTTGGACAGGCGCTGACCCATGTAGACCGGGTAGTCCAGGACGCGCGCGGCGTCGTTGATGGCCTGCTTGGCCTTAATGGTCGAGTAGGTGATGACGTGGGTGACCTTCTCGGGGCCGTAGAGCTGGCGAACGTGCTCCACGACCTCGAGGCGTCGCTCATCGTCGAAGTCCATATCGATATCGGGCATCTCGGTACGCTGCGGCGACAGGAACCTCTCGAACATCAGACCGTTCTCGAGCGGATCGAACGCAGTGATGTTCATGGCGTAGGCGACGATAGCGCCGGCGGCCGAGCCACGGCCGGGGCCGACGCCGATGCCGTTGTCCTTGGCCCATTGCACGTACTCGGCGACGATGAGGAAGTAGGCGGCAAAGCCCTTGTCGCAAATGACCTTGTATTCGTACTCAAAGCGCTCTTTGATGTTGACGCCACCGATCTCGCGCGTGGCCCAGTCGTCGCCGTAGTGCTGGCGTAGGCCCTTCTCGCACTCGCGGCGGAACTGGCTCTCGTGCGTCTCACCGGGATCGAGCAACGGAAAGCGCGGCAGGATGATAGAGTCCCAGTCCAGCTCAACGTAGCACTTGTCGGCGATCTCGAGCGTGTTGTCGCAGGCCTCGGGGCAATACGGGAACATCGCCCGCATCTCCTCCTCGGTCTTCATGTAAAACTCCGAGCCGGTCATGCGCATGCGGTTGGGGTCATCGACCTTGGCGTTCATACCAATACACATGATGACGTCCTGCACGGGCGCATCCTCGCGGCGCAGGTAGTGGAAGTCGTTGGTGGCGATGACCTTGACGCCCACCTGCTTGGCGATATCGATGAGCGTGCGGTCCATCTGCTCGTCAGTCAGGCCGTTGTCGGTGGTGATGCCGTGTTCCTGGATCTCGATGTAGAAGTCGCCGGGCTCGAAGGTATCACGGAAGGTCTCGGCCCACTTGATGGCGCCCTCCATGTCACCGCGGTCGATGTACTTGGGGATGATACCCGCGATGCAGGCGCTCGTGCAGATCATGCCCTTGGCGTGGCGGCGCAGGTTGTCGAGCGTCACGCGGGGCTTGTAGTAAAAGCCCTGCACGGCGGCCTCGGAAACCGTCTGCATCAGGTTGACGTAGCCCTCCTGGTCCTTGGCCAGAAGGATCATGTGGTAGAGCTCGGGCTTGTGGTCGCGGGCGAGCGTCTCGTCCGGCGTAAAGTAGACCTCGCAGCCAAAGATGGGCTTGATGACCAGGGGCGGCTTGAGCTCGTCGATGTTGCCCTTCTCGTCCCACATGGCCATGTCCTTCACATACTGGGCATGCTCGCGCGGGTTTTCCTCGGGATCGGGCTCCACCAGCTCGTCGCGGCGGTCCTTTTCCAAGAAGGCCTTGTCGTGGCTCCAGGTTTTGTACTCGGGCGTGTTGTGATTGACGGCGTCGCAGGCCAGCGCCAGGTCGGGCACGCCATACATGTAGCCGTGGTCGGTAATGGCCACGGCGGGCATGCCAAGTTCAACGGCACGATTGACCATATCCTGGATACGGGTTGCGCCGTCGAGCATGGAGAAAACAGTGTGATTGTGCAGATGGACGAATGCCATGTGATGAGCTCCGATGCGGGTTCGTGTTCTGACTGAACGATTTTACCGCACGGCGCGGACGGCACCCGAACCTAGCCAAACCAACACGGCTCCTCTTGCAGTTGCGGTGAAATGCGGACTGTTTGGCGGCTTTTTTGGCCAAAACAGTCCGTATTCCACCGCAAGTTATCTGAGGGCTAGAGATTGTAGGTGACTACTTGAGGTTCGGCGGGTTCGACGAAGATGGCTGGATTCGTCTGCTCCACGCGAACGAACTTGACCGTCACCGCCTCAACGCCCGCCTTGTGCAACACGTCGGCGTAGACGCGCGCCTGCAGGGCGTGCTTCTCGAGCAGCTGTTCCGGCGTCTCATCCGGCGTGCCACCCGTCTTGTAATCAATGACCAGGGCGCGCGACGGATCGGCCGGGTCGGTGGCCAGTGCATCGATGGCGCCCTCGGCATAGGCACCGTAGCGAGCGATGTCCTCGTCCTCGCAGCCCAGCGAAAAGAACGGCACCTCGGCGCGAACGCACGGCCACGCGAGCAGGTCGGCACGAACAGCCGACTTGAGCCAGCGGTTCAGGGCAACGTCGAAGCGTTCGCGCTGCTCCGGCGTCAGGCGCCACAGACGCGCCAGTGCATCGGCGCGCGCAGCGGGCAACGCGTCGGCACCCATCTCGATGAGCCACTGGCAGGCGGCGTGGAACGCCGAGCCCAGCGCCATGGGGTTGCCGGCGGGCTCAACGACGGCCACGTCCGCATCGGCCATCTCCGAGCCATCCGACTCTGCATCATCGCCAGCCTCGTCCATGGGCACGTGCGCCTCGGCGGCACGGTCCTCGGACTCGGCATGCAGCGCCGCGGCAATTGACGAGTAGCTGTACGAATCGCGCTCCGGATACGGGCAGGTGCCCATGCGCACACCCACCGCCTGGGGATACACGAGCTCAAACGCATCGGGCTCGGGGCCGGCAGGACCGGGAACGGACCTTAGAGATCGGAAGAG
>CABUBZ010000026.1 GCA_902489945.1 uncultured Collinsella sp. | reverse complement strand
CTCACGACGGAGGCCACATTAAGTGGCCTCCTGTTCGTGCGGAACTCGCGATAAAGTTCATATATGGCGGCAGGCGCCCGCCCCGCCCCCGAGGAGCATCTCTCATGCAAAAACTGTCGTGGGGTAAAGTCCGAGGTCAGTGGTGTTTTATACCGAGAAATTCAAAAAAGTGGAAAATTCATTACATATTTGCGTTGACTTTAGGTAACTAAAGTTTCATACTCCTTTTCAACCACTGGGGGATGTGAACACGCACGGATCGTTCGCATCATGATTGAAGAGGATTTCTTAGACATGTTCACGCATCAGCTAAACATTATCAGCGTAGTAATTATCTGATGCGGGTTAGCACATACAGCTAGCCCGTACGATAACGGGCGGCTGATGAAGATGAGGGCCGTCGAGCGCAACCGACGGCCCTCATTTTTTATGTCTAGGAAGTTCTTTTTAGAGGAGGAAATGTAATGAACGGAGTTTTGCTCATGGTTGTGGCTGCGGCGGTGCTCGCCTGCGGCTATCTGGGCTACGGCCGCTGGCTGGCCAACAAGTGGGGCGTTGACAAAGAGGCCCTCACGCCGGCCAAGCGCATGAAGGACGGCAAGAGCTTCTCGCCCGTCTCTGCCTTCACCGCGTTCTCGCACCAGTTCAGCTCGATCTGCGGTGCTGGCCCTGTCACGGGTACGATCGTCGCCATGGCCTTTGGCTGGCTGCCCGTCGTGCTCTGGGTCCTCGTCGGCGGTATCTTCTTTGGTGCCGTCCACGACTTTGGTGCTCTGTACGCTTCGATGAAGAACAACGGCAAGTCGCTCGCTCAGCTCATCGAGAAGTACATCGGCAAGACCGGCCGTCGCCTGTTCCTGCTGTTCTGCTGGCTGTTCTGCATCATCGTCATCGCCGCCTTCACCGACATGGTCTGCAAGACGTTCATGTTCACCCCGGCCGTTGACGCTTCTGGTGCTGCTACCGGTGCCATCGACTTCACCAAGTCCTATGCCGCCGGCTGCGCTGGTACCATCTCCATCCTGTTCACCTTCGTCGCTATCGCCTTTGGTTGGGCCCAGAAGAAGTTCAACCTCACCGGTGCTGCCGAGTTCGTCACCGGCGTGGTCCTCATGGTTCTCATGTTCGCCGTCGGTATGCAGTTCCCGGTCTACCTGGATAAGTTCCAGTGGTTCGCCGTCGTCATGGTCTACCTGGTCTTCGCTGGCGCTATGCCCATCCAGATGCTCAAGACCCCGCGTGACTACCTCACTTCCATCATGATGATCGTCATGATCGTCTGCGCTGTCCTCGGCATCGTCGTCCTGGGCGCTAACGGCCAGGCCACCATCACCGCTCCGGTCTTCACCGGCTTCTCCACTGCCTCCGGCATGATGTTCCCGGTCCTGTTCGTCTCCGTCGCTTGCGGTGCTCTCTCCGGTTTCCACAGCCTCGTTTCTTCCGGCACCTCTTCTAAGCAGGTCGAGAAGGAGCAGGACGCCGTCAAGGTCGGTTACGGCGCCATGATCGTCGAGTCCTTCGTCGGCATCCTTGCCATCATCGTCGCCGGCATCATGTTCTCCGACATGAACACCGCCGGTACCGGCGCCCTCAACGCCGGTGTCGCTTCCACCCCGTTCCAGATCTTCGCCGCTGGCATCTCCCGCGGTATGCAGGCCTTCGGTGTTGACGGCACGCTCGCTACCGTCTTTATGACCATGAACGTCTCTGCTCTGGCCCTGACCTCGCTCGACGCCGTCGCCCGCATCGCCCGCACTTCGTTCTCCGAGTTCTTTGCCCAGACCAACGATGCCCTGGCCATCGAGTCCAAGGCCGGCTATATGAAGGTCCTCGGCAACCCCTGGTTCGCCACGGTCGTTACCCTGCTTCCCGGTCTTGCCCTCGCTTTTGGTGGCTATGCCAACATCTGGCCGCTCTTTGGTGCTTCCAACCAGCTGCTCGGCGGCATGACCATGATCACCCTCGCCGTGTTCTGTAAGTGCACCGGCCGCAAGGGCTGGATGCTCTACGTGCCCGTCGTCTTCCTGCTCTGCTGCACCTTCACCTCGCTGGTCCAGAGCGCCATGGGCTGCATGGCCGCCGTCCAGGCCTACGGCTTCTTCGGCACCATCCCGGCTACCGCCACCACGGCTGCCGTTTCCGTCGCCGCCACCAAGGGCCTGCAGCTCGTCTTTGCCGTCCTGCTGATGGTCCTGGGCCTCATCGTTGCCGTCAACTGCCTCAAGGAGTTCTTCGGCAAGGAGGCCGGTTCCATGCCCGACGAGGAGCCCGAGTGGTCCGAGATGGGCAAGGCCGAGTACGGCCGCGCCGCTGCCGCCGAGGCTCCCGCCGACGCCGAGGCCGCCAAGGCTTAGCCGATCGGACGGATTGAATCCTCCATCTCTATGACTCGGAAAGACCGGGTCCGCAGAACGCGGGCCCGGTCTTTTTTGTAAAGACGGGTGATACCGGGGTGTTCTCGCAGATGTTTTGCGTGGATGACGGCGCGCGTTGTACCATAAAGACGTATATGTGTGCATATGAAAGGGGCCCCGTGGCCAAGACGGTATATTCCGATAACCAAAATAATGTTGATGCTCTGGCTGAGCGTCTGAGCAGCCAGACGTCGCTTTCTGTCGAGCGCGCCAAGCTGGTTGCCTACGACCTGCTCTGCCGCAAGGCGCTCAAAATCAAGTCGAGCGCGCTGGCACAGATTTTCCGCTCCGTCGATAAGGAATGCGACACCAAGGCGATGCGCGACGAACTCATCGCGGCAAAGATCGTTACCAAGATCGAGGGCAGCGGCATTAACGGACGTCCGGCGTTCTATACCATTCATGCCGAGATAAGTGATGCCCAGGAGCAGCTTGCCGAGGCTGCCGAAGAGGCCGTTGAGGACGTTGCCGAGGTGCCTGCTGAGGTGGCAACGGCTCCGCGAGAGCATGTCGATACCGATGAGCTGCTCGATGAGAACGTCGTTCGCGCTTTTACCGCCAAAGCGGGTCGCGGCAGCTTTGGCGGGGGCGGCAAGCGCGATGCACAGCGCCGTGCCCAGCAGGAGCGCTTCCGTCGTGCCGTGGCTCAAAAGGATGAGCTCGATACCGAGACTGTTGAGACTGAGGTTGCTGCCGAGTCGCAGAAGCCCGCGAAGGAGCAAAAGCCCGTGGAGGCCCAAGAGCCCAAGCGTCGTCGCGGTGCTCACTTTAAGGCTGTGCAGCAGGATGTCGCGCGTGAGGCTGAAGAGCCTTCCGAGATTGAAGACGATGTTGAGGAGTCTGCCAAGAGGGCTCCGGGTTCGTGTCGTCCCGGCCGCGGTTTTGCGGGGCGCGCGTATCCCGTAAAGCGTCAGGAGAAGGGCGAGCCGGCTTCGACCGCTCGGGCCGATAAGGCCGAACAAACTGAGAAAACCGTTGAGCCGGTGGCTTGCGAGCAGCAACCTTCCGAGTCGCAGTCTGCGGTTGACGCCAAGGTCAAAGCTCAACAGTCCGCTGATGAGCAGGCGGGGGAGAGTGCTTCGAGCAAGCCCCGCCGCCGTCGTCACCGCGGCGGTCGTGGCTCAAATGCCGAGACCGCGGCCGAGAAGGCAGCGACGCAAAGCAAGGATGCGAAGGCTGAGGCCCCGGTGGAGCAGCCCAAGCGCCAGCCGGCGAAGGGGGACAAGCCCGAGCGCTCGCAAAAGAGCTCGTCCGCGCCAAAGCAAGAGCGCAAAGCCCAGGCAGATTCCAAGCGCAAATCCCATGCGCAGTCCAAACCGACTGCAAACGATGCGGCCGCCCAGCAGCCTGAGCCGCCCGCTCATGGCGAGGTTTCGGCGTTTGCTCTGGCCCGTGTCCTGGGCAGGCAGCTGCTCAGGGTCGTTCCCACGCCTACGGCGCTCTCCAAGATTAAGGAGCAGCAGACTCAAATTGTTAAGGTCGAGGGCAAGGATAACAAAAAAGCTCCGCAGCGCACTCAGCACAACGAGATGTCCAACCGCAAGATTGCCGAGGAGATTGCGATCATCCAGGCTTGGATAGAGCAGAATCGCGGCGCCGACACGCCGGTCGCTTCGCGTCGCCAGCGCGCCTACCAGATTTTTAACGATGAGAAGGCCTTTGACGGCAAACACGGCGAGCGCCTGATTCGGCGTATGACCGAAAAGGGCATCAGCATGCAGGCAATCAAGGTTGCTCCCAACCGTCCTGTGCACTTTACGGGCTTCTTTACGCTGGGCGCCGACAAGCCGTTCATTATGGTCGAGAACCTGGACACCTATGACGAGATCGTCAAGCTCCTGCGCGGCCGCAAGCACGCCAAGCTTTTTGGCACCAAGGTGGGTGGCGTGATCTTTGGCGGCGGCTGCAAGGCGAGCGTTTCACACGCACTGGATGATTATCTGGCCGAGATCGGCTATCGCTTTAACTATGTCTACTACGTGGGCGACATCGACCGAGAGGGTGCGCGCATTGTCGAGCAGACCCGTAACGCCAATGTGGTTGAGATTCGCCTGCATGCCGGTATGTATCGCGCCATGCTCGCCGAGCACAAGCGTCGCGTGAAGGCCGGCGGCGAGTGCGAGCCCGCGGCTGCCAACCAGGGCGTGCCGCAGAACCTGGCGGCGACGATCAAAGACCTGCCCATGGTCACGCGCGTGCAGTTTCGCAATGTGCTGCGCGAGGGCGGACGCATTCCGCAGGAGATTCTGATGACCGCCGACTATCGGGATGGCGACTCGGGAAGCTTCGACCGCATGCTTAACAACTAGATTCCGCCGGCCCCGGGAGAGCGGGGACACCGGCTTAGGTTTCCTGCTCTACAGTCCTGCTCACGACGGAGGCCACATTAAGTGGCCTCCTGTTCGTGCGGAACTCGCGATAAACCTAAGCCGGTGTCCCCGCTCTCCCGGGGCCTGTGGTTACTTGGTTGTTGCATGCGGCTCGCTTTTCGGAACAGGGCTGATAATTCTAGATGCAAGGCGCTCTTGGTCGTTATGGGCCTGGGGCGTCTGTCTTATATAGGTAGATTCCTTGCGGGTTCGAATCCCTCCGCTTGGCGGCGTTGGCTCGATTTTCTTAACGCGAGGAGCTCTCGGTCGATGTGGGACGGAGGGATTCCGCGTCCGCCTGCCGGCGGCCGCGCCCCGCTGCGTCGCTTCGCTCCTTGCGTGCTGCGCTGGAAAACGCTTCGCGTTTCCTCAGCTCTGCACCCTTGCGGGTTCGAATCCCTCCGCATGCCCACGAAAAAGCGCTCCAGGTTCATAAGAGCCTGGAGCGCTATGTTCTTTGGGGCTGGGACGGAGGGATTCGAACCCCCAACAGCCGGCACCAAAAACCGGAGTTCTACCGTTGAACTACGTCCCAATGTGTGGTGTTGCCCAAAAGCAACCCGTTTAGTTTACCTAATCTGCGAGGGCATCGCAAACGCCATCGAGCAGGCGTACGGCGAGTGTCTGCGCATCACTTGCGGTGAAGGTTCCGTTGTAGCGCGTCATGCCCGTGAGCTCAATGCGGATGCGCGCGGGCTTTTGCTGCGCGGCGACATTGGCGGTGCGGATGCGCTGCGCCAGGTTGTGACACTCGGCAAGGGCGATCGTGGCGCGCGGCGCTGCATCTGCGGGCAGCTCATCGCTTGCGATCTCGAGCACCAGGTCCACGTCGGTCGGAACCTCGGAATCGCAAAGCATCATGCCGCTGCTATCGGTCGTCGCCGTGGCGATGTTCCACATGCGCGATGCAACGCTACGCGCGATGGGGTCCTCACCGATGACGGCAATCTGGAAGCGTTCGAGCACGTTGGCGGCGCGGGCAAAACCGATGCGCGACTCGGCTTCGGTAACCGAGGGCTTGCCCTCCCACACGTGATGCAGGCGGTTGATATAGGCGTAGGTATCCTGGAACGCCATACCATCGGCAAACAGGCCAACATTTTCCTGGAACTGCTGCAGAGCGGCCTCGGTGTGCGGGCCAAAGTAACCGTCGTCCTCACCGCAGGCAAAGCCCAAAACGTTGAGCGCGCGCTGCAGGGCCTGAACGTCGGCGCCATGGAAATTGGGCATGCGCAGATAGAGCGTGCGGTCGCCCAGCTTATACGAGGCGTCTACCAGGGCGCTCCAACAGGGGATATCGACGGCACAGCCAGCGGCAAGGCCGCTATCGAGCCTAAAGGTGCCAACAGCCTGCTCGGTGGTGGTGCCAAAGCGCTTGTCGGAGACCTCGGCGTCATCGATTGTATAGCCGAGCTGCAGAAGGCGGGACTGCACGTCCTCGACGGCTGCTCCCTGCATGCCCGTTGTAATAGGTTCCATGAACGAACCCCTTTCGGCGTATCATTCGTACTATTTGAGCGCCTGTCGGATAGACGACGCAAAGAGATGCATAAACATACATTCAACAGTGTAGCAACTTGTACCCAAATGCGCTGCCGACAGGTTTTGCAACCCCCGCTAGTTGAGTCGCTCCACAAAGAAATCTGCCATGGAGAGGAACAGTTCGCGTGCATGCTGGTCGAGCGAAACGTCCTCGATGGCGGCCTTGGCTTTGGCGGTCAGGTCCAGCGCGTAGGCGTGGGCGTAATCGATAGAGCCGGTCTGTTGGAAGATCTCCACAGCACGTGCAAGTTGCGCGGGGTCCTCGGTGCCCGAGGAAAGGATTGCCTCGACCTCGTCGTGATAACGCTCGTCTGACAGGGCGTGCACGGCGACAAGCGTGCGCTTGCCCTCGGTGATGTCGGTGCGGAAGTCCTTGTTGGCGGCCTCTTTGGTGCCGATCAAGTTGAGCAGATCATCTTGGATCTGGAAGGCAAGGCCCGTGTGCAGGCCAAAGGCGCGCAGCGCCTCAATCTGCTCCTCGCTGCCGCCGCCGATAATGGCTCCGGCGGCAAGTGGCGTGGCTCCGCTGTAGTACGCGGTCTTGTGCGTCGCCATGTCCAGATAATCGTCGACCGAGATGTCAAAGCGCCCATCGCGGACCCAGCCCAAGTCGAGTGCCTGGCCCTCAATGGTGCGGACGATCATCTCGGTGAGCTCGTGGAGCACGCGGAGTTTCACGTCTGCCTCGAGCGTGGGGTCGTCGAGAACCGTCTTGGTGACCATGGTGAGCGCTAAATCGCCGCAGTTGATGGCGAGTCCCGTGCCCTCGGTAAGGTGCATGCAGGGCTTGCCGCGGCGCAGTTGGCCGTTGTCGGCGATGTCGTCGTGGATCAGCGCGCCCGACTGAAAGTGCTCGATGGCTGCCGCGGCGCTGCGGGCGCTCTCAAAGCTACCGCCCACTGCGGTCGCGGCGAGCATGCAGATGAGCGGGCGGTGGCGCTTGCCGGCATTGGCCGTAAATGCCGAGAGCGGGGTATACAGGTAACGCTCGATATCGGCGGAAGTCGCCTGTCCGTCAAAAAACGTGGCCAGATAGTCGTTAATCTGGTCAAAGTGCTGGGCTAAAAAGCTGGTAAACGGACTGGACACGGGTTCTCGCATTCTTTCTTAGGTTGCACTGTTGCATTATGCAGACAACATATTGCCACATTGGGGCGTCGAGCGCGGCGGTTGAAGACGATTGAGTCTTGCGGTCGCAAACGCGGTGAGGGGCTCGGCTAGATAAGCCCAAAGTGTTCGAGCGCGGTGACGACGCCGTCGTGGTCGAAGCTGTCGGTTACGTAGTCGGCCTTTTCCTTGAGGAAGTCCGGCGCGTTGCCCATGGCGATGCCAACATCGACCGCCTCCATGAGGGCGATGTCGTTGCTCGCGTCGCCAATGCCATATACGGTGCCGTGGTCTGGTCCCAGGGCGTCAAGCACAGCCTTGATTCCGGCCCGTTTGGTGCACTCGCGCGGCGAGATTTCTGTGACCTCGAGCTCGAGCTCGTTGAGGCAGAGCAGAGGTCCAAGCTCTTCATCTTGGGCGATGCGGTTGGCAAGTGGTGTGGACATAAGAATTTTATAGGCGTTGTAGTGCTCAAGTTGCGTGACGGCGTCGCCCACGGTGCGTGCGTAGCCGTACGTCTCGGGGGCATCTGCACTCATGCGCACGACGCGATCGATGCCCTCAAAGCGAATGACCTCGCCCGATTGCTCGAGATAGGGGGCGAGGCGCTGTAGCAGACCAGGGTTTATGGCTGCATTTCGCACGATACGCCCCTCGAGTTCGGCGTAACCGCCCGCGAGGCACACGACGCCTGCCCACGGCAGCTCGAGCAGCTTGGGATGGATGCAGCTGAGGGTGCGCCCCGTACAGATAAAGGCTTTGTTGCCGTTGGCGACAAACGTGCGAATTGCCTGTGCAACCGTCTCGTTGGGATAGGGGGAGAGGTCTCGCTCACCCTCGGGAAGCTCCTGGGCAAGTCTGGGATCTTGCCAGGCGAGCGTACCGTCGATGTCGAAGAAGCAGACATTGCCATGCTTTTTGGTGGCGTCGGCGGCATGAGAAGGCGAGGCGGCGAATGCAAAACCCGGTTCGAGTCCCATAATCCGATCAAAGTGCTCTTTGACGCGGGGTACCGAGATGCCGATGATTACCTGAGCGGTCTTGCCGGTGACGATGAGGCCTTTGGCACCCGCTGCGACAAAGGTCGCATTGTCCGCGACGATGGAGGGGTCCACGACTTCGACGCGCAGCCGCGTGGCGCAGTTGGTTGCGCCCACAATATTGGAGACGCCGCCCAGAAGCGTCACAACCTGCTCGGCGAGCAGATGATCTTGTGAGGCCTGGTCGCCGGAAGCGCCGGTTTTGGATGAGCGCTTTTCGTCAACGTCGTCTCCCGTCAAGCGCGAGAGCGCCGCGTTGCTGGCGATGTGGTCCTCGCGTCCCGGGGTTTTAAGGTCAAAGGTCAGGATAAGACCTCGAAAGCTCAGAAAGAAGATGACGCTAAAGATGAGTCCGATTCCGAGTGCCAAAAGGTAGGAGCCGGCATGCGTCCGCATGAGCGGGATAAAGTTGAAGGCAGCCATTTCCATAAAACCGCCCGAGAAGATGCCGACGACGCCAAAGAAGTTCATGGCCATGGCGAGGCAGGACGATAGGACGGCATAGAGCAAAAAGAGTCCGGGATAGGTGAACATAAAGAGAAACTCGAGCGGTTCGGTGACGCCGCAGACCACTGAGGCAACAATGGCGGGAACCAGGATGACCTTGAGGGCAGCGCGGCGCTCGGGCTTTGCGGTGGAGTAGAACGCAGCCGCGATGGCAGGAAGGCCAAAGAGCTTGACCCAGCCGGTGGCGGTAAAACCGGCCCACGGCGCAAGCTCATTGAGGGGGCGCGTGCTATGGGAGAGAATGGGGAGCAGGTTGGTCCACGTGGCGTAGATGCCGTCGTTAATGACCAGGTTGTCGTAGTAGATCGGCATGTAGAGCAGGTGGTGCAGCCCCATGGGCTCGAGTGCTCGTTCTAAAAAGACAAAGATGCCTACGCCAAAGGGGCCGACGCCCACAAGTGCGTGGCGCAGCGTTTCGGTCGCTGCGTATACGAAGGGCACGATGGCGGCCGAGATGGCGGCAAGGGCGAACACGGCAAAAAAGCTGATGAAGTAGACCAGCGAGGAGCCCGAGAAGGTACCGAGCCAATCGGGAACCTTGACATCGTAGAAGCGGTCATGGATGGCGACGACGGTTGCCGACACCGCCAGCGGGCCGATAATGCCGGTGTCGAGTGTCTTGATGCCGTCGATGATGGTGATGCCGCTAGCGGAGGTCAAAGACGATGGGTACTTAAGTCCAAGGTTGTCTCCGCTCAGCTTGATGATCTCGCTCAAAAAGAAGCAATAGGCAAAATAGGCCACGAGCGCCTCGAGGCAACAACGTGCCGGTTGCTTTTGGGCAAGGCCGATGGGCAGCGCTACGGCAAAAAGGAGCGGAAGTCGTTTAAAGACCGTCCACGAACCACGCTGGATGATAGTCCAAAAAACGTACCAAGGGGTTCCGTATACGGCGAAGTCGCCGACGATATCCGCAGACGTTGCGAGGGCGGAGACGCCGACCATAAGGCCCGATATGGAAAACAACATGGCGGGCGCGAACATTGCCCCGCCAAAGCGTTGGATTTTTTGCAGCATGTTCTGCCTCCCGAATATCGAGGCGCGTTGCGCGTGGTGAAACGTTTAAACAATGGATTCATTGTAGAGGACCAGACGATTGTCGTACCGGCAGTTTTGAGCGAAACCGGTTTGGGCGCGACGGAAACCGTCAACGGTTAAATCCTGTCGCTTTGCCGATAATCGGTTTAAACAACTTCAAGAAATGCTATCGTGCCTAGCCATACATATTCATTAGAGGTGAAGTCATGCCAAAAGCGATTTACGAAGGAATCTACCGCGAGATCCGTTCGCGCATCATTAACGGGACTTATGCGTTTCAGGAGATGCTGCCAACCGAAGCCGAGCTAACCGCGGAGTTTGGCTGCACGCGCAATACCGTTCGACGCGCCTTGAGCATGCTGGCCGACCAGATGTTTGTGCAGCCTATACACGGCAAGGGCGTGCGCGTTATTTGGCTCAAGGGCGAAACCGACATGCTGGGCGCACTCGAGGAAGTCGAGTCGTTTGGCGAATTTGCAAAGCGCAACAATGCCGTTGCATCGACGGACGTTAAGTCTTTTGAACATTTGATTTGCACCGAGCAACTCTCTCGTCGCCTGGGCTTTAAGGTGGGCGAGGAGTTGATTCGCGTGGTGCGTGTCCGAAGCCTTAACGGCAATGCGCGCCAAGTAGACCATGGTTACTTTTTGGAGTCAATCGCCAAGGGCCTGACGCCCGAGATCGCCGCAAAGTCAATTTACGACTATCTGGAGCACAAACGCGGCGTCAAGGTGATGGCGAGTCGCCGTACAGTGAGCGTCGAGCTTGCCAACGATGAGGACTGCAGCTATCTTGAACTCGGCAAATACAACTGCGTTGCCGTCATGGAGAGCCAGTCGTACACCTCGGACGGCATCTTGTTCGAGGTCACGCATGCCCGCACGCATCCCGAGATCTTCCACTACCGCGTCAACTCCAAGCGATAGCCGGCTAGCTCGCAGCCTGACGAGACTCATGCCCTCAAAGCGAAAACGCCCGGTCAAACCGACGATGCATCGGCTTGACCGGGCGTTTTCTCTGCATTCGATAACAAATAATTGTTTATACAAAACTTGTCAAGTATCAAGTTGAAATTACCGTTCACCGAAGTTTTTCTACCGCTCTAGTAATACTTGTTCAAACAACTAGCCAAATAGCGTATCGTTCAAATCAGCAAAAGGGGCAAAGTCCCCGAGCCAATCTCCGAAGGCGGCGGCAAAGGGTGCCGCCACGGTGTGAAAGGGTGGATTGTAATGAAGAACGAAATGAGCAGAAGGCAGTTCCTGGGCTTTGCTGGTTCCGCGGCTGCGGTTCTTGGTCTGGGTCTCGTGGGCTGCGGTGGCTCCGCCGGCTCCGGCTCCTCTGCTTCTGGTGACGCTGCCGAGGTCTACTTCCTCCAATTCAAGCCCGAGGTTGACAAGGAGTGGAAGGAGATCGCCAAGGCGTACAAGAAGGAGAAGGGCGTCGAGGTCAAGATCGTGACCGCCGCCTCCAACACCTACGAGGAGAAGCTCAAGTCCGAGATGTCCAAGAGCTCCGCTCCGACCCTGTTCCAGGTCAACGGCCCCACCGGTCTTAAGAACTGGAAGGATTACTGCGCCGACCTGTCCGATACCAAGCTCCGCGGTGAGCTCATTGACGACTCCCTGGCTCTGCAGTCCGATGGCAAGGATCTGGGTATCGACTGGGTCCAGGAGAGCTACGGCATCATCTACAACAAGCAGCTGCTCGAGAAGGCCGGCTACAAGGCCGAGGACATCAACTCCTTCGACAAGCTGAAGGCTTGCGCTGACGACATCCAGGCCCGCAAGGACGAGCTTGGCGTTGAGGGCGCCTTCACTTCCGCCGGCATGGATGACTCCTCCAGCTGGCGTTACACCACCCACCTCGCCAACCTCCCGCTCTACTACGAGTTCGAGAAGGAGCACAACCAGGAGGACGACGAGATCAAGGGCGAGTATCTCGACAACTTTAAGCAGATCTTCGACCTGTATATCACCGACTCCACCTGCGATCCTTCGCAGCTTGCCTCCAAGACCGGCGACGACGCCACCAACGAGTTCGCAACCGGCAAGGCCGTCTTCTATCAGAACGGCTCTTGGGCCTACGCTGACCTCACCAAGGCCGGTATGACCGACGACCAGCTCGGCATGCTGCCGATCTACATCGGCGTTGACGGCGAGGAGAACCAGGGCCTGTGCTCCGGCGGCGAGAACTACTGGTGCGTGAGCTCCCAGGCTTCCGAGGATGCTCAGAAGGCCACCGAGGACTTCATGTATTGGTGCGTCACTTCTGACACCGCCACCAGCATCATCGCTGACAAGATGGGTCTGACCGCCCCGTTCAAGAGCGCCAAGGAAACCACCAACGTCTTCTCGCAGCAGGCCGTTGCCATGGCCAAGGACGGCAAGAAGACCGTCGCTTGGGACTTCGTCTACATCCCCTCTGAGGAGTGGAAGAAGAACCTCAAGCAGGCTCTCATTGCTTATGCTGCCGACAACACCAAGTGGGACGGCGTCAAGAACGCCTTCGTCGATGGCTGGAAGACCGAGAAGGCTGCTTCCGAGTAAGCAGTTGCTGCCCAAGCTATCTGATTAGCGACAGGGGGCGGGCAGACGTAGGTTTGCCCGCCCCCTGCATATTGAAAGGACCCTTCTATGGGCAAAGCACTCAAGCGCTGGTGGCCGCTCTTTATGCTGCCCACGTGCCTGGCGTTTATGATCGGGTTCGTGATCCCTTTTATCCAGGGCTTCTATCTCTCGTTCTGCCAGTTTATTACCATTAACAACGCGCACTTTGTCGGTATCGCGAACTACGTGCGCGCGCTGTCCGATCCGCAGTTTGCCACGTCGTTCTTCTTTACCGTGGCGTTTGCCTTCCTGTCGACGGTGCTCATCAACGTGATCGCCCTGGCAATTGCGCAGGCGCTCACCCGCAAGGCGCTCAAAGGCACCAACATCTTCCGTACGATCTTCTTTATGCCTAACCTGATCGGCGGCATCGTGCTGGGCTACATCTGGCAGATCTTGATCAACTGCCTGCTCTCCAACATCGGCGCCCAGCTCATCGCCCTTAACTCTGCTGCTGGCTTCTGGGGCCTTATCATCCTGACCCTGTGGCAGCAGGTCGGCTACATGATGATCATCTACATCGCCGGTCTGCAGTCCATTCCGTCCGACTACATCGAGGCCGCCAAGGTTGACGGTGCCACGGCATGGCAGACGTTCTGGAAGGTTAAGATCCCCAATCTGATGCCGACGATTACCATCTGCCTGTTCCTGTCCATCACCAACGGCTTTAAGCTGTTCGACCAGAACCTCGCCCTTACCGGCGGCGCCCCTGCGCACTCCACCGAGATGCTCGCCCTGAACATCTACAACACGTTCTATTCGCGTGCCGGTATCGCATGGCAGGGCATCGGTCAGGCCAAGGCGGTTATCTTCTGCATCCTGGTCGTAGCCATCTCCATGATTCAGCTTAAGGCCACGAGGTCCAAGGAGGTGCAGCAGTAATGAAACGCGATAAGGTTATCAACCGCGCGCTCTCGATTTTCTTTACGATCCTGTCGCTCGCGTGGATCTACCCCGTGTTCATGATTGCGCTCAATTCCTTTAAAAAGGGAACTGCAATCAGCACCACCACGGCATTCGATTTGCTCACGCCCGAGACGTTCAACGGTCTCGCAAACTACGTGCACGCTCTTAACGAGCAAGGCTTTGCCTCGGCGTTTATGTACTCGCTCATCATCACGGTCACGTCGGTCGTGCTGATCTTGGTGTGCTGCTCCATGTGCGCTTGGTACGTGGTTCGCGTCAACAGCAAGATCTCGAACTTCTTCTATTACCTGTTCGTGTTCTCGATGGTCGTACCGTTCCAGATGCTCATGTTCACGCTGTCCAATTTGGCGGACCGCATTGGCTTTAACACGCCGTTCAACATCTGCTTTATCTATCTGGGCTTTGGCGCGGGCCTGGCGGTCTTTATGTTCGCCGGCTTTGTAAAGAACATCCCGCTCGAGATCGAAGAGGCGGCCATGATTGATGGCTGCAACCCGGTCCAGGTGTTCTTTAAAATCGTCCTTCCCATCATGAAGCCCACCTATCTTTCGGTCGGCATTCTCGAGACCATGTGGGTCTGGAACGACTACCTGCTGCCCTACCTCACCCTCGACTCCACCAAGTACAAGACCATTCCTATCTTGATCCAGTACTTCCGCGGCGGCTATGGCCACGTCGAGCTCGGCCCCATGATGGCCTGCATCATGATGGTCGTTATCCCCATCGTCATCATGTACATCCTCTGCCAGAAGTACATCATCGACGGCGTGGTGGCAGGTGCCGTCAAGGGCTGATGCCGTAACTGTTTTGCAAGTTTCTGCGGCGCCCCTCAGCGCGGCGCCGCACATCGAAAGGTAAAGACATGGCCGAGATCGTTCTCAAACATGTTCAGAAGGTGTATCCCAACACCGAGTCCAAAAAGAAGGGCTTCTTTGGCAAAAAGAAGAAGACCGAGGAGAAGAAGCATAACCTTAAGGTTACCGAGGATGGCGTGCTCGCTGTAGAGGACTTCAACCTCACCGTTCACGACCAGGAGTTCGTCGTTCTCGTTGGTCCCTCTGGCTGCGGTAAGTCCACGACGATGCGCATGGTTGCCGGCCTGGAGGACATTACCTCGGGCGATGTGCTCATCGACGGCAAGCGCGTCAACGACGTGGCGCCCAAGGACCGCGACATCGCCATGGTGTTCCAGAGCTACGCTCTGTACCCCAACATGACGGTGTACGAGAACATGGCGTTTACGCTTGAGCTCAAGAAGGTCCCCAAAGACGAGATCGACCGCAAGGTTCGCTCCGCTGCCGAGATCTTGGGTATCACCGAGTACCTCGACCGCAAGCCTAAGGCGCTCTCGGGCGGCCAGCGCCAGCGCGTCGCCATCGGCCGCGCCATCGTGCGTGACCCCAAGGTCTTCCTGATGGACGAGCCGCTGTCCAACCTGGATGCCAAGCTTCGTAACCAGATGCGTGCCGAGCTCATCAAGCTGCGCCACGAGATCAAGGGTACGTTCATCTATGTTACTCACGACCAGACCGAAGCCATGACCCTCGGCGACCGTATCGTGGTCATGAAGGACGGCGTTGTCCAGCAGATCGCCACGCCGCAGGAGGTCTTCAACCATCCCGCGAACATCTTCGTCGCCGGCTTCATCGGCGTGCCGCAGATGAACTTCTTCGATGCCCAGCTGGTGCGCTCGGGCGACGGCTTTACCGTCAAGACCGACGACATGAATGTCGCGCTGGCCCCCGAGACCTGCGCTCAGCTCGCCCTTAATTGGGGCGGCGGCGACGTGAAGGAGATCACGGCCGGCGTACGTCCCGAGCAGATTCTGCTTGCCGACAAGGGCGAGGAGGGTGCGCTCCAGGGCACCGTCGAGGTGACCGAGCTCATGGGTTCGACCGAGCACGTCCACGTGACCGCTCCCGATGGTCAGTTCGTCCTGATCATTCCCGTTGTCGACCTCGAGGCCAAGGGTGCGCTCAAGGCGGGCGACCCCATTTGGTTCAAGTTCGAGAAGAACGCGACCCATCTCTTCGATAAGGTGTCTGGCAAGAACCTTATCTAGGCCCGGTGCACCCAGGCCATCCCTTTGGGCGACTGCGGCTTTGCCATCCTTTTGCCGTGGTCACATATAAGGCTCCCTTCCCGTCCACTGGGCGAGAGGGGAGCCTTTCTTTGTGTTGGGGCCGTTCATCTGCCGGTTTGTCTTGATCTATAACAGGAGGAGGGCCAAATTGGGTCTAGATGTTACAGATTGAGACAGCATCGAGCTGCCTATCCTTTCATCTCGATCTGTAACACGGGAGGCTGATTTCGGCAGCTACCTGTTACAGAACGAGATTGTATTAGCCGGCTTATCCTTTTGTCTCGATCTGTAACAGTAAGGGCGGATTTCAGACGTTAGATGTTACAGATTGAGATAAACCCTAGGGAAAGGACCGGTTTGTCTTGATCTGTAACAGGTAGGGCCGTTTTGGCCGAGTAGGTGTTACAGATTGAGACGATTTTGTCGAGGCGGGCCACGGGCAACACGCGGGCAAAAAAGCGGAGCCGCGTTGCCGCGACTCCGCTTTCAAGAGGATGGGTAAAGGAAACGAAATTAGCTCAGGTGCCAAATCTCGTCGTTGTACTGGGAGATCGTGCGGTCAGACGAGAAGGTGCCGGCGTTGGCGATGTTGATCAGCGCCTTGCGCATCCAGGCATCCTGGTCCTCGTAGTCCGCCAGCACGCGCTCCTTAGTCTGGATGTACTCCTCAATGTCGAGCAGGGCCATAAACCAGTCCTTGCCCTTGATATCGTCGTGCAGGCGCTGCAGACGCTCGGCGTTGCCGGTCGCCATAAAGGCAGGGTTGGTGATAAAGTCCACCAGCAGCTTGATACCGGGCTTGCGGTAGAGTGCGCCGGCGTTATAGCTGCCGTCGGCGTAGAGCTGCTCGACCTGCTTGGATGAGGCACCAAAGGTGTAGATGTTCTCGTCGCCCACGAGCTCGGCGATTTCGACATTGGCGCCGTCGAGCGTGCACAGGGTTAAAGCACCGTTGAGCATGAACTTCATGTTAGAGGTGCCGCTCGCCTCCTTGGAGGCCAGGCTGATCTGCTCGGAGATGTCGGCAGCGGGAATCACGCGCTCGGCGGCGGTGACGTTGTAGTTCTCGATCATGACGACCTGCAGGTAGGGGGCCACGTCGGGGTCGTTGGCGATCCACTGGGAAAGCGTCAGGATTAGGTGGATGATATCCTGGGCGATGGTATAGGCAGGTGCCGCCTTGCCGCCAAAGATGATAGTGACGGGATGCTTAGGTCTGTTGCCGTTCTTGATGTCGAGATACTTCCAGATGATGTAGAGCGCGAGCATCTGCTGGCGCTTGTACTCGTGGATGCGCTTGACCTGGACGTCGATGATGGCGTTGGATGGGATCGTCACGCCCTGCTCGAGCGCCATGAACTGGCGCATGATGGTCTTGGCCTCGACCTTGGTGGCGGCCAGGCGCTCAAGAACATCCTTGTCGTTAGCGAATTCGGCGAGCTTGCTCAGGTCGCCGGTGCTGCGCCAATCGGTGCCGATCACATCGTCGAGCAGGCTGGCAAGCGCAGGGTTGGCTCCCTGGATCCAACGGCGGAAGGTGATGCCGTTGGTCTTGTTGGAGAACTTCTCGGGATAGATCTCGTAGAACGGGTGAAGCTCGGTGTCCTCCAGAATCTTGGTGTGGAGTGCGGCGACGCCATTGATGGAGAAGCCAAAGTGAATGTCCACGTGGGCCATGTGGACGGTGTCGTGCTCGTCGATGATGGCGACGCGTGGGTCGTCGTGCTCGGCCTTGGCAACCTCGTCGAGCTTGACGATGATGTCGGCGATGGCGGGCGAGACCTTCTGCAGGCTGGCGAGCGGCCACTTCTCGAGCGCTTCGGCAAGGATCGTGTGGTTGGTGTAGGCGACCATGGAGCGCACGATGGTAACGGCCTCGTCAAACTTGATGTCGTGCTCGGTGGTGAGCAGGCGGATGAGCTCGGGAATGACCATGGTGGGGTGCGTGTCGTTGATCTGGACCACGGCGTAGTCGGCCAGATCGTGCAGGTTGCTGCCGCGATCGACGGCCTCGTCGATCAGGAGCTGGGCGGCGTTGCTCACCATGAAGTACTCCTGGTAGATGCGAAGCAGGCGGCCCTGCTCATCGGAATCATCCGGATAGAGGAACAAGGTGAGGTTCTTGGCGATCTTCGTCTTGTCGAAGTCGATGGAGCTGCCGGGGACCAGGCCGTCGTCGACACTTGCCAGGTCGAACAGACGCAGGCGGTTCTTGGTGGGCTGGCCGTAACCGGGCACATCGATGTTGACGAGCTTGGAGGTGACGGCAAAATCGCCAAACTCGACGGTGTAGGAGCGGTCGTCATCGATCAGGATGTCCTGCTCGCTAAGCCACTCGTCGGGGACGGCCTTTTGCTGGTTGTCGGTAAAACGCTGACGGAACAGACCGTAATGGTAATTGAGGCCCACACCGTCGCCGGTAAGGCCCAGCGTGGCAATGGAATCCAGGAAGCACGCGGCCAGACGGCCCAGGCCGCCGTTGCCCAGCGACGGTTCGACCTCAAACTCCTCAATCTTGTTGAGGTCGTGGCCGGCAGCGGTGAGCTGGTCTTTAACCTCGGCATAGATGCCAAGGTCGATCAGGTTGTTGATCAGCAGTTTTCCAATCAAAAACTCAGCAGAGATGTAGTAGAGCTTTTTCTTGCCATTGTTGAGTGGGCAGGCAGCAGAGCGCTCCTGCACGAGCTTGACCAGCAGTTTGTAAATGCGGCGGTCATCGAGTTGCTCGAGTGAAGTTCCAAAGGACTGCTCGGCAAGATCCGCAAGATTGATACGGGGCATGTTTCCTCCTGTGGCGAGTTGACGACATGTCAGAAATTCAAAAGAAGCCCGCGCGAGGGGATTGGAGTGGCCTCGCGCGGGAAAAGCGGTCGCGTCCGCACGGTGGGGCGGGGTCGGGCGCGGTGGCTCCTATTGAGGAAGCTCGATTTCGGCTTCCGATGGGATGCGGAAGTAGGTCTCGGTCCAGCCGGTGAGCTTGTGCTCGAGTTCGCGGGTGATGGCGCCATCAAGCATGCGCCAAGTCCAGTTACCGCCCAGGGTGGCGGGGGTGTTAATGCGCGCCTCGTTGCCCAGATTGAGCAGGTCCTGCATGGTGTAGATGCAGGTATCGCTCACGCTGGCGGCGATGGTGCGGTTGAGCGCATCGGCCATGGACTCGCCTGCCTGCTGG
This sequence comes from uncultured Collinsella sp., assembly GCA_902489945.1. Taxonomy (GTDB): domain Bacteria; phylum Actinomycetota; class Coriobacteriia; order Coriobacteriales; family Coriobacteriaceae; genus Collinsella. Next base: position 7,179 of record CABUBZ010000026.1, on the reverse strand, counting down.
TGGGTATACAGGGCCGCCTGCTCGCGCTGACGCGGGGTGGCCGTTCCCTCATACCAGCCGCGTGCCGTTTCGTTGTCATGCGTTCCGACGTAGGCGACGGTGTTGGCAATGTAGTTGTGCGGCAGGTAGTACGAGTTGGTGCCCTCAAAGGCAAACTGCAGGATCTTCATGCCAGGGAAGCCCGTGGTGTCGCGCATGTCGATGACACCAGGGGTAAGAAAGCCCAGGTCTTCGGCAATGATGGGAAGCGTGCCGAGCTTTTCCTCGAGCACCTTGAAGAGCTTGAGGCCGGGTCCCTGCGTCCACGAACCATATGACGAATCGGGAGAGGAGAACGGCACCTCCCAAAATGCCTCGAAACCGCGGAAGTGGTCCAGACGGATGATGTTGTACATGTCGAGGGCGGCTCGGATGCGGCCTTCCCACCAAGAGAAGCCGTCTGCTTCCATGGCATCCCAGTCATAGATGGGGTTGCCCCAGTACTGGCCGGTGGCCGAGAACTGGTCGGGCGGCGTTCCCGCGACGCTGACGGGATTGCCGGCGGCGTCGATCTTAAAGAGCTCGGGCGTGGCCCACATCTCGACGGAGTCGCGCGAGACGTAGATGGGCAGGTCGCCGATGATCAGGATGTCGCGCTCGTTGGCATAGGCCTTGAGGCGGCTCCACTGGCGATCGAAGAAATACTGCGCCATCTGGTGGTAGAGCATACGCGCCGGATGGTCGGCGCAGACCTTGGCGGAAGCCTCACCGCGGGTGCGGAGCTCCGCGGGCCACTCCCAAAAGGCCCTGAGCCCGCACTCCTCTTTGACGGTCATGAACTCGCAGTAGGGGATGAGCCAGTCCTCGTTGGCTTGGATAAAGTCATCAAAATCGGCCGGCTTGTCGGCAGCAAAGCGCTCGGCGGCTCGGTCGAGAATCTGACGGCGGCCGCCAAAGATGGCGCCGTAGTCGACATTGCTGGGGTCGGACCCCAGATACACGCCATCGATATCGCGCTGCTCCAGATACCCTGCCTCGATAAGCTCGGCAAAGTCGATAAAGTTGGGGTTGCCTGCGCGGGCCGAGAACGACTGATAGGGCGAATCGCCATAGCTGGTCGTCGTAAGGGGCAGAATCTGCCAGTAATGTTGTTTGCACGAGGCGAGAAAATCGACGAAGTCGTAGGCGTTCCAGCCAAAACCGCCGATTCCGTAAGGTCCGGGCAGGGATGAGACGGGCATGAGGACGCCGCTTGCACGCTCCATGAATGCGCTCACCAACCTTCTTGTTGTGGGGTCGGCCTGCCGATGGGTGTGCAGTCCGCCTCCGATGTTCTGATTCGATATGCCTATTGTAAAACATGTTGTTTAAACATGTACAGGCAAGATAAAAAAGTTGGTCGATTTTCGGCGAATGGCTACATGCCATGAAAAAAGCCTCGACCTCACAACGTGAGATCGGGGCAAGAACTGTATGTAGGTTTTTGCTACTCGGCGTCGGCGAAGCCGTTGGGGTTGTGGCTCTGCCAGTTCCAGCTATCGCGGCACATGTCCGCGATGTCGTACTGGGCCTTCCAGCCCATCATACGCTCGGCCTTGGAGGCATCGCACCAGTTGGCAGCGATGTCGCCGGCGCGGCGCTCGCGGATCACGTAGGGCAGCTCCTTGCCACAAGCCTTGGAGAAGGCGGCGATGACCTCGAGTACCGAGGTACCGGTGCCGGTGCCCAGGTTAAAGATCTCGACGCCGGTCTTGCCGTTCATCCAGTTAAGGGCGGCAACGTGACCAGAGGCCAGATCGCACACGTGGATGTAGTCGCGCACACCGGTGCCGTCGGGGGTGGGGTAGTCGTTGCCAAAGACCTGAACGGCCTCGAGCTTGCCCACGGCGACCTGGGCGACATAGGGCACCAGGTTGTTGGGGATGCCCTTGGGGTCCTCACCGATCAGGCCCGACGGATGAGCGCCGATGGGGTTGAAGTAGCGGAGCAGCACGACGTCCCACTCGGGATCGGCGGTGTGTACGTCCATAAGGATCTGCTCAATCATCCACTTGGTCCAGCCATAGGGGTTGGTCGCGGGCTTCTTGGGGTTTTCCTCGGTGACGGGCGGGTTGTCCGGATCGCCGTAGACGGTCGAGGAGCTCGAGAAGATGATGGACTTGCAGCCATGGTTGCGCATGACGTCGATGAGCACCAGGGTGTTCTCGATGTTGTTGTGATAGTACTCGACGGGCTTGCTCACCGACTCGCCGACGGCCTTAAAGCCGGCGAAGTGGATGACGCGGTCGATCTGGTGAGTGTCGAAGATCTTGTTCATGGCCTCGCGGTCGAGCACATTAGCCTCGTAGAAGGTGAGGTTTTTGGCAGCCTCTTCGCCCACGATGGTCTTGACGCGGTCAACGGCGACAGCGCTGGAATTGGAGAGGTCGTCGACGATGACGACCTGGTAGCCGCCCTCGAGCAGCTGAACGACGGTGTGCGAGCCGATAAAGCCGGCGCCACCGGTTACGAGGACGCAGGTGTCTTTGGGGTCGAGTGCTTTGGACATGCAGTCTCCTATCGAATCAGGAACACTTCTTGAGGGGAGTATAGCGCAGGCAGGGGTACCCAAAACGTGCAGGGCAGGAAAAGCAGATGAACATGCTAACGTACTCATGGAAATGTTTGGCGTGGGCATACCCTCGACCTTGACGTTTGCATATGAGCCGCCGACCATACGGTTTGCTGCCGTTCGTGGAAATCGTTGGGATGCGCCGGATGTACGCTAATATGTATGAGTTGAGCGACATATAAATAAACATGTAACGGAGTAGATATGTCACCAAACAGCGATTCCATCCTTTCCCAGGAGCTTTCGCGTCGCACTGCCCTCAAGGCCCTGTTCGGCGCAGCTTCTGCAGCCGTTCTTTTTGGTCTGCCCGCTCGCGCCCATGCTGCGGAGGCCACCAAGGAAACCACCGACAAGCTCAATGCGGCCCAGGCTCAGCTTGACGAGGTCCAGGCCCAGCTCGACAGCATCGCAAATGAATACGCGGCGCTGGCCAACAAGAACGCCCAGACCCTCAACGATATCGAGGGCGTACAGGGCCAGATTGACAGCACGCAGGCGCAGATTGACGAAAAGAAGGCCGAGCTCAAAAAGAAGCGCGGCGATCTTTCCGATCGCGTTTCCGCCAGCTATAAGTCGGGCGGCACCAACATCCTGTCGCTGCTGCTCGCCTCGGGCTCGTTTGAGGAGCTCGTCGCCAATGCGCACTATGTTGAGAAGATCAACAAGAGCGACCGCGACGCCATCGAGGACATTCAGACCATCCAGGAAGAGCTCGATGCGCAAAAGACCGAGCTTGAGTCGCAGAAGGCCGACTTGGAGAAGCTCAAGGATCAGCAGACTGCCCAGATGCAGGACATGCAGGCCAAGCAGCAGGAGGTCCAGACGGTTCTGAACGGCCTCTCTGACGATGTCAAGGAGCTCATGGCTCAGCGTGATTCCGAGATTCTCGCTGCCGCCCAGGCCGAGGAGGCTGCCAGGAAGGCCGCTGCTGCCGCGGCCGCCGCGAACAAGAACAATTCCTACTCGGGTGGTTCGAGCTCGGGCGGTGGATCGTATGCGCCCGGAACTCCGCAGCAGAATGCCGGCTCGGGCAAGCAGCAGGCCGTCGTCAACGCGTGCTACTCCACGCCTTCGCCGGGGCAGAACTGGTGCGCGGCGTGGGTTACCAATGTCTTCCGTAACGCCGGCGTTGGCTACTTTGGCGGTAACGCGTGCGATATGTTTAACGCCTGGTGCTATAGCTCCGACCGCTCGGCGCTGCAGGTGGGCATGATTGTTGCCGACTCATCGCATAGCGGTACCGGCATACCGGGCCTGATCTATGGCCACGTGGGCATCTACGTTGGCGGCGGCATCGTTATGAGTAACGAGGGCGCCATCACGTCGAGGTCGCTTGACTCGTTCATTGGGTTCTACGGCACTGGCTCTGGCGTGCGCTGGGGCTGGCTTGGCGGTATTGCGCTGTCGTAGCTGCGGTTTGGTCCGGGACAGTCCGAGAGGCATAAGGTTGCCTGCTCGGGCAGTCCTGCTCGCACGGAGAGCACATTAAGTGCTCTCCGGCTCGTGCGGAACTCGCGATCAACCTTATGCCTCTCGGACTGTCCCGGCCCTCTCGGGTCCTGAGCGCGATACACCGGACTGGTTGTCTGATATAAAGATGGCGAAGGCCCCTTTCGGGGCCTTCTTTTTAAATAAAATTATCGACTCCGTGGACTTCGGTTTTGGAATTTGGAGCCGACGGCTCATCAAAGTGGAAAATGAAATATAACCTAGCTGCAATAATCGCCTTGTTGCGAACTCGAACTGATCATGTAGATCTAAAATAGCCGCAATATACAATTGTCGTGTGGTGCGTTGGGTTGGAGCTGCTGCGGGTCCGATATGGATTGCGGTCTTGCGCCCCGATGTTCAAACAGGTTTCTCTCTAGACGGGAAGTTGCTCATGGACACCATATATGACGGAGACGACTGGGTCGATCATTATAGTTGGCGACTAGTCGGCTCGGATGACAATGGGGATGTGGTGTTTGATGGACTATGTCCAAAGCATCTCCATCCTTTTATCTCATCGTTAATTGAGAGTTCCGCTCGTGTTGCCCCCTACAGCTCGGCGTCGCTTCATGATACGGACGTTTTGAAGACCATAAAGGAATCAATTGACGAGGGCACGATGAGTAGCTTGCTGTTTTCTCGCCTTGTGGGGCTAGATGAGATTGGCTCGAAACGACTGCTTGCGGGCGAAAAGGTGGAACTCACCTATCGGTCGATGATTTCAATCCTGCGGATGGCCGATGTTCTTCGCAAATAAATGAAAACGGGACAAGTGAGCTACATCACTTGTCCCGTTATTAATTAAAGTGGACCGCGGCGAGCGGGCTATAAAAATTCGCCTACTCGGTGGACTTCGGGTTGTAGGTCTACTCCGAATTGGTCCTTGACGGTTGCCTGGATGTGGCGGATGAGTTCGTCGACGTCGGCGGCGGTGGCGTGGTCGGCGTTGACGATGAAGCCGCAGTGTTTTTCGCTCACCTGCGCGCCGCCAACGGCGTGTCCTCGCAGGCCGGCATCCATGATGAGCTTGCCGGCAAAGTAGCCCTCGGGGCGCTTGAAGGTGGAGCCGGCGCTCGGCATGTCGAGCGGCTGCTTGCCCTCGCGGCGCTGGCGGTAGTCGTCCATGTCGGCCTTGATCATCGCGGCGTTGCCCGGGGCGAGATTGAAGGTGGCCGAAAGCACGATAAAGCCGTCGTCGGCGATGCGGCTCTTGCGATAACCCAGGTTGAGCTCGTCAACATCGAACTCGATGATGCTGCCGCTGCCGCGGGTGCCGTTGTCGAGCATGCGGGCGGGCTTGTAGACGCGCACAGACCCCAGCACATCGGCCATGCAGGCGCCGTAGGCGCCGGCGTTCATGTAGCAGGCGCCGCCGACCGATCCGGGGATACCCGAGATGGGCTCCATGCCGGTGAGACCGGCCTCGGCTGCTGCCGCGGCGACATCGGAAAGCAAGGCACCGGCTGCTGCCGTGACGTGCGTGCCGTTGACCGTAATGTCGGAGAGGCCCTCGCCCAGTGCCACGACGATGCCGCGGATGCCCTTGTCACCGACGAGCAAGTCGGAGCCGTTGCCCACGATGGTGAGGGGCAGATCGCAGCGATAGCAGGTATCGAGCGTGGCGACGAGGCCCTGCTCGGTATCGGGCGTGACAAAGACGTCGGCCGGGCCGCCGATTTTAAACGTGGTGTGCTCGCGCATGGGCTCGCTCATCAGCACGTTGTCCTCGCCGGCAACGCCAGCAAGCGCGCACAGCAGGTCCTCGTTAAAAAAGTCGTTCTCGTGCATACGAATATCCGCCTTTTGGTGGTCGTTGTCATCAATCGATTGCAATATACCCCACCCGGACGGATTTGGTGCGCTGGCGGCGATAAAACAGCCGTCTACCGGATTGGTAAAGTGTTTATCATCGAGGTAGAGGGACGGTCGCTATACTTTCAAGAGATTGCGCGAATACTCGGAAGGAGCGAGATGGGCAACAGAGTTACTCTCAAGCAGATTGCCCAGGAGGTGGGGCTTTCCCCCTCGTCGGTCTCGCTTGTGCTCAATAATCGGCCCTGTCGCATCTCGGAAGAAAACCGCAAGCTCATCAAAGAGGTCGCGGCGCGCAACCACTATGTTCCCAACCAGATCGCGCGCAGCCTGGTCATGCGCGAGTCGCGCACCCTGGGCCTTATCGTCCCTAACATCGAGAGCCGCTTTTTTGCCTCGCTCGCCGGTAGCCTGGAAAAGCGCTGCCGCGAGGACGGCTATGCGCTCTTCATTACCAGCTCGGGCGGAAGCGCCGATGACGATCTGGAGCTGCTGCGCCAGCTGGTGACGCGCGGCGTTGATGGCGTCTTCCTGGTCGTAGGCGACGAGTTCTCCGACGACCGCGCCCTGCGCGAAGAAGTCAGCCATCTGCCTATCCCTGCCGTGATGGTCGATCGTGCCATTGAGGGGCTCGAGTGCGACAAGGTGATGTTCGACCACGAGATGGGTGGCTACATGGCCACTCGCTATCTGATCGAGCAGGGCCACCGTCGCATTGCCTGCTTGGTTAACGCGCGCCGTTCCAATACGGGGCGTAAGCGACTTGCCGGCTATGAGCGCGCGCTGCGCGAGGTTGGCCTGCCTATCGACGCACGTTTGGAGTTTGAGAGCGAGTACTACATTCCGAGTGCCTATGAGGCCTCGGAGGCGGTGCTCGCAACTGATGCCACCGCTGTGTTCGCAAGTTCGGATAACATCGCCCTCGGTCTGCTCAAGCGCTTGCACGAGATGGGGAAGAGCATCCCGGGCGATATCTCGGTGGTGAGCTATGACAACTCGGCGGCCGACGTTCTCTTTGAGCCGGCGCTGACCGCGATTGAGCAGGATCCTGGTGTCCTTGCGGAGCATGCTTTTGGCTGCATGTCCAAGCGTCTTGCCGGTAGGGGCGGTAGGCGTGCCGAAGAGGTCGTCCTGGAGCCGGCGCTTATCGTTAAGGGCAGCGTGCTCGAACTTACCGAATGTAGCTAAACGTACTTGTTTGTTTGCATAGATTGCATGCGGAGTGTCTGCTATTTGCCGGCGGGGCCGGGGTGCCTGCCTTGTTTTGAGAAGTTCGCGGAGCCCAC
>CABUBZ010000025.1 GCA_902489945.1 uncultured Collinsella sp. | reverse complement strand
CGTCGAACGCCTCGGAGCCGCGGCGGCCCTCCGACATGCCGTAGTTGATGAAGTGCCGCAGGACGGCCGAGTCGTCGACCATAGTCACGCCGCCGTAGGTCGACTTGGTGAAGGCCTTCTCGACGTCTCCGTTGCGGGAGAGGTAGTACTCGGGCTCGTAGACGGGAGCGTAGTCCACGCCGCCCGCCTCGGTTGCGGCGCCCTTGAGCTTCGAGCAGCCGGTAGCGTGGCGCCCCTCCTTCTTGCCGCACATAAGGTAGTGCGAGTAGTAGCTGGCGAGGTCGGTGCCAAAGGCGGCGCGGAGATCGGGGTACTCATTGTAGTAGCTCTGCACGTCGAACGCCTCGGAGCCGCGGCGGCCCTCCGACATGCCGTAGTTGATGAAGTGATCCAGGGCCCTATCTTTGCTTCCGTTTGCCCATTCATTAACATCTGGATACTTATTAAGATAGTAGTCGGCATCGAAAACAGACGAATAATCAAGCCAAGATGATTTGGGGAACTGCGCGATGATGGCGTCTGCATCAGCTTCTCCAAGACGCTTGCACCCGGCATCACTAAAGTACTTGTTCGCATCGCCCCAATTGGAGATAAATCCGTGTTCAATCAAAATACCGGGAATTCCAGCTTCACGAGCACAACGAATAACGGCGAATTCGTCGCCTACCTGCATCTGAAAGACACCACGGTTTGTAAGTCCGAGAGCAACAAGATTGTTCTGAACCTTCTGGGCCAGTTCGTACGAAACCTGGGTATAGTCAGCCCCGTTCATGGTAGGCGAATATACCTCGGCACCATGAGCTGCGGACGAACCTGAATTGATATGGAAACTGATATAGGCCTGGGCGCCCTGATTGACGCAACGCTGAACGCGGTAAAGGAAGTCGCTGCTACCGTAGCTGCCCGACTGCTCGCGAGCGAGAATTACCTTAAATCCGTAATTCTCAAGCTTGGTCTTACACGCGCTAACAATCTTCCAAGTTAGGTCGGCTTCACTCTTCCCATTGCCCTGAGCGCCAGGATCGGATCCACCGTGACCGGCATCAAGCGCAATCACGCGAACGTTTTTACGAGCTGAACGGGAATCGACGCTATAAGCCGCAATGTCACCATCACCTTCAGAACCGGAAAGCGCCTCTTCAATAGAGAAAGCCTCGACAGGATTGCCGTTCTCATCGGCATAGTAGACCGACATATCATCGGAATTGTCAATGCAATCAGACGAAGAAGACGAATTGACTACGTTAAAGCTGTAATCCTCAGACGAGAGGTCCACTGAATAGATTGCGTTCGAATCCTTCACCTGATACGTAATACCGGTTAAAAAATACCGCGCTACCAACAAATCTTGTCCGAATGTAAAGCCCGCAGCATTCCCAGCGAAAGCCGAAGCTTCAATGGAGCGCTGTTCGCCAGAATCGCTGACGAATGATAGGGACGCAGAGGTCAAAACATCAGAGTCAGATGCAGTTGCGAACGCCGCCTCTTGCATAGCACCCAAAGAAAGAGAGGGCTGCGCAATGTACAAGTATTGAAAAGAGGCATCGACAGAGGAGGAATCGGAAGATTGAGCCGGCTGAGCGGCCGATTCGACTTCCGAATTACAAGAGTCGGCCTCGGCGGTCTTCTCAGTATCCTCGGAAACGAAATCCGAAAATGAAGAGGAGCTAGATGTCTCGGCTTCATTATTTGAGAGCGAGGAAAACTCAGCTGCATAGGCCGATGAAACGGGAGCAAGGAATGAAGAGGAAACCAGAATAGCGGTAACCAAATTAGCGACTGCGCAACGAACTTTTTTCATATATGCACTCCCCCAACAAATTAACTTAAATCTAAAAAGTAAACTTTAACCAAACAAATTAGAACTCGAATAATTGTAATTGAATTACTTGACCTACTGGGGGATGCGGCAGAAATGTTAGATAGTATTTTCTGCCAACAGAGTCCTTACCTACATCGCAGTGAAGGAGCATCCGTTCTTGGATGGCAACAAGCGCTCTGCAGCGGCGTTCTTCATTCACTTCCTCGATAAGAACGGAGTTCTCAGAAGCGGAGAGGCTCCGCGCCGAGGCTGGTGAGAATCGCCAGGCAGCAGGCGAAGCTGAGGAAGACAGCGTAGGGGAATCGCGATTACGAATTTACACACCGCTCAGGACTTGACCCAACAATGGCCTACCTTAGCAAAGAAGCCCCTGCAATCTTGTCACACAAAAAATCAAACGCCCTACCCGGATGCTTGAACACCACCCGATACAGAACCTGTCGAACTGCCTCGACGCAGGACGCGGCAATATACACGCCGGTCACCACGAGCACAACCGACAGCAGCCCCCACGCCGGGTGGCAGTGAGAAAACACAAGCACGTTCTTCCAAAGTAATTCCTGCATATAACCGCTGTCCGTAGCAAGGTACACGCCAAACGACAACGTGGCCAAGTAATTGACAGCAGGCCAATGCGCAGGTTGAGCGTTAAAGACAAACAAGCACACCGGAAGTGCGATCGCAAGCGACAAGAGGCTTGCAGGATTAGTCACCACCGATCCGTACACGCTGGAAGCGAAAGCGCTCAAAAGGAGCACGTCCTTTTGAGCCACAAAGTAGCAAACGTACACAGCAGCGTACGAAAGAACGGGCAGCGCCAAAACCCTCGCATCCGCCCCGCCGCGATAATGCCACTTAAACCAACACGTCACGCACGCGATCACGACCGTCTGACCCGTCAGGGAGGAAACAAAGCCGCCAATTGTCGAATGCGGCACAACGGGCAAGACCCCATATAGCACGACCAGCAGCATGCAGAGCTCGCCCAGCCGCCGGCTCGTCAGGGCACGCAACCCGTCGAACAGATAGGGCGCCACAAGAATCAGCAGAATATACACCGTAGGAAACCACCACAGCGAGGCGAGCGGGGCAAAGACGGCAGCCATCAGCTCTCCAGCTTGCAGCCCATCCCCCGCATTAAACACGCCAAAGTACAGGACGAGCGGCACACTGTAAAAGAGCATCTGCCCCAGCAGGGTCCAAGCCCTTCGCAGCTGACCCTTAAGTGTCAGTTGCGCGTCGGCCAGATACCACACCGTAATGATAAAAAACACGGCAACGGCAATACGCCCCGAAGGGTACAACACGCCGTGCAGTACCATGCGTGCAACGGTCCCGGGGAAAACGGAAATAGGCTCAGCATTATGAATCACGAAATGATGAGCCACTATGAACCACATCGAGATGATGCGCAGAAGCTCAACCTTTGAATTGCGCCCTTTTGAACGTCCCAAACTCTCCCCCATCAACCGTGCAACTTTTATGAGTCGCTAACGTATCCCGCATACCAACAATTTAGCCAATTACACCTGGAGGGCAAGTTGTGTCACGAAAAGTGGTGTAAGCCCCTCCAGGGCCGTTGTCGGCCGATATCCTACGCGACCTTACCGAGCTTGTCCATGAAGGCGGCCTTCAGCGCGGCAACGGTGGCGCCCCCGACGCGCTTGTGGCGGCACCACTCCGCGACGTTGCGCTCCAGGTGGACTGCTTCTGTCAAGGCTAAACTGAACACCGGGGACTGCAGTGGAAACCCCGGACTGTGTTCCTACGCTACAGGACCTAGGCTTCTTCGGAACTGCATCGGGCTCATATAGCCCAGGTCGCTCTTGCGGCGCTTGTCGCGGGACCAGAACAGATAGGCGTCCGGCATCTCCATGAACTCCCCCATGCCAGCATCGTCCCAGCCCCTTCCGTGGAAGGACTCCACCTTCAGCCTGCCGAAGAAGCCCTCCGCCCTTGAATTGTCGGGTGAGCACCCCTTCCTCGTCATCGAGCGCACGATGCCGTGCCCATCGCAGATGGCGATCCAACCGGGCCACCGGTAATGGCTGCCGCGGTCGGAGTGCACCCAGTGGTGCTCACCATACGCAAGCTGCGAGCAGGCCCGCAGGAGCGATGAGTTGGCAAGCACCGCGTTCGGGGGCGTGCCGATGGACCAGCCGACGGGCATTCCGTTGAAGCAATTGATCGCCGGCGAGAGGTGCACTTGCCGGCGGGGATGCGGAATTCCGTGATGCCTGTGACCCACAGCCCGTTTGGCTGGCCGCGAAGCGGTGTCTGCCCCTCTCGTCCAGGCAGGTGTTCCCAGGCGCCACGTAGACCTCGCCCACGTACGGGCTGTACCTGCGCCTCCTCCGCGGCGCGCAGGCGACCAGCCCCTTTGAATTGCCCATGGAAGGAGAAGACCTATGGGCATCAACTGGAGGGTCCGCACGAAGCCGCTGGCGTTCTGGCTGGGCATCGCGGGCGCGGCGGCGACACCGGTGCTCGCGTACCTGGGACTCGGCTACGAGGCCATTCCACGCGCATGGGCGGCCCGCGGCGCGACCGACCCAGCTCGGCACCCGGAGCGAACGCAAGTTCGGCGCGGGCGGCCCCAGACGGGCGAGCACGTGGCAGTGGTTGCTCCGCTGGGGGGCATAATAATGAACGGTTGGCCTGCGTCCCGTGACGGTTGCTGCAAAGGCTCCGCTTGGGAACAGATGCAATATTGCGTCCGCACCTTCTGTTAGAATTGTTCACTAGTGTTTTATGCTGCGGTTTTCTGATCCGCCGGCATGGGCTAAGGGCTGTTTTTTGGCTGCACAGGGTAAATCAAAGGAGCGCGTTCAGGACGTTGGCGAGGTCTTCACCAACGAGTGCGAGGTGAACGCCATGCTTGACATGGTGAAATCCGAGACGGAGCGCATCGACTCCCGGTTCCTGGAGCCGCCGTACGACAACGGCAACTTCCTCGCTGAGGTGCTGCGACGCAAGCTTTCCGTGGTGGCCTCGCGCTACCGCAAGAGCGCGACCGACTGCATACACGGTGCCGTCGCGGCGAGAAATGCTGGCGCAGAGAAGCCGAAAACCGCGGCCGACAGCGGCGCGGCCGGCGTCGAACAAGGCCCAGTTGAACGCACTGGGAGCCGGGTGCAAGGTGCGCCACAAGGCATGGGGCGCCGGCACCGTGACGAGGATAGACGGCGGCTCGATCTACGTGAGCATCGGGGGCAAGGAGCGGATGTTTCAGTTCCCGGGCGCGTTCGAGCAGGAGTTCTTGAGTTTATTGGGAGCATGCATGTCTGACAACGCAATAAACATACCGGGCAACGTGTCCTCCGATATGCAGAAAGAATCCTCCAAACCCCTTTTTACCTTGCAGAGGGGTGCAACAAGGCGTGAGGTAAACGCGGTAGAAGCCAGACATTTTGTTCAAGGCATTCTTTCCAGGTCGATTAACCTAGCCACGCTTATCGGTTCTGGCGCATCTACTCCGGCCATTCCCCTGATGGGTGAAACCTTCAGGAACTTGCGAGCGGACCTCAAGCTCAACGATCCCGATCTATCTATCCTTCTGGAAAGTCGGATAACTAAAATTGCCTGTCGAGATAACGAAGACCCTGCGAAGTACTCGAACATAGAGAACCTCCTCTCGTGGCTGAGTCAGCGCATCGAGGGCTCTCTAGATAGCGCCGATGATGACAAGAGGGTATCCGATGCAGTTCGCAAGGCCTTTCTCGAGTCCGTCGACATCAAATACAGCGCGGAGCACTCCGACGTCCTTGATAGCTATCGTAAGTTTGTTCAGGGACTTGGCGTATCGCGACAGATCCTTGCGCGCGGTGGTCAAGCTGCCTTCGACGTCGTTAATCTCTTCACAACAAACTACGACCTATTTCATGAGATGGCCCTTGAATCGAGCGGCTACGCCTATGTGGACGGGTTCTCGAACGGGCTGATACCCACATTCAACCCGCGGGAATACCATCGCAGGCCGATTGACCTCGACGAGAGATTCAGGGATCACTACGAACCGGTGAACCCCTTCTTTCGCCTTTACAAGATGCACGGGTCCATCAACTGGAGGATTTATGACGGAAACGTCGTAAGGGTCCCCAGGTTTCCCGACATCACCGACGAGTACCAAGGCGACAGACAACTTATCGCCCCGATGACTTCCAAATACGCCTTGACCCAGGGCTCCCCCTATAGCGATATGTTCCGCGAGTTCGTAAATGCCCTCGCCGTCCCCAACACAGTCCTTCTGACTTGTGGATTCAGCTTCGCGGACTCTCACATATCAAACCTTATCAGCCAGGCTCTTGCGAGGCCCGATTTCACGCTCCTCGCCTTTATCGGCAACCCGGCAGAAGCAGATGTCGGTTCCCCTACACGTGTGTTCTACGATAAGGCAGGTGGCGCGAACACCTATTTCGTATATCCAAGTGAAAGGGAACTGGACCGCAAGCGCCCGCTATACTTCTCGGAATTTGCTGACTTTATCGGGCCCGAGATCACCTTCGGAGACGATGTGGCATCTGGATCTTTGGGGCTTGGTGACAAGAATGACTAATGAGGTTCCCAATCCGGGTTGGCTCATCGGCACCATCTGCTATATGGATCAGGAGAAGATAAGACTACGCGCATCACGTTCCGACTTTTCAGACCGGATGCTCGATGGCGAGCCAAGGCATCTAAACGGGCTCAATCAATATCTCTTTTCCTATCTCTCTATCTCGACAAAGATCATTTTTCGCGTGACTTCCGTAGAAGAGGCCGAGAGGCCGTATTCCGACCAGCCTTCGTCGAGGTTTAGCACGAGCTATATCTTCACCGCCGTCCCCATTGGAGAGATTGAAGGATCTTCCTACGTGCCCGGCGTAGTAGACCTCCCCATGGTCGGCTCCAATGTCTATGCCTGCGATGAATCAATCCTCAAGAGGGTCTTTTGCGTGCGGGAAGGAGTCGAGATTGGGTCCCTCGCTGGGTACGATTCAGTAAGACCCACTTTTGATATCGATTCCCTGTTCTCTGGTCATCTCGCTATTCTCGGTAATACCGGCTCGGGAAAGTCCTCAACCGCGCGGCTCCTGCTTGATAGGGCGGCATCGCTCTTAGATGCCGAGGACGCGCTCGATGCAGAGCCCCGATTCTTCGTCTTCGATCTGCACGGCGATTATGACTTTCTCACGCGCGGCGGTTACGGCTGCACGAGACGAATCGGCGCTGATGAGTACCACCTCGCGCCCGGAGAGTTGTCGATGGATGACTGGTCAGCTATTCTCGACCCCTCGCGACGCATCCAGAAACCTCTGCTTGAGAGGGCCGTGAGATACTCCCACCTCAACGAGGAGGGCAAGAAGAAGCTATTTGCTGCCTTTGCATATACCGCAATTCGGGACACGAGCATCGATAGCCACGCAGCGAGGAAGTTTCAGGTCTCAAAGTATTACCAGCCGATTGAGGGAGAACTTAACAAGATTCTCGAACGCGAGTCCGGACCTTTCTCTCGCCCTCAGACCGCTCATAACCTGTTAGTGTCTTTCAACCTGGAATACGGAAACATATCGAAAGATGTCGTCGAAGGGCTTGAGTCCCTTTTGAAGGAGTTCATCGAGGACGAATACATGTCCGATGGACTTCCCAATATCGAACGCATCTTATGTGAGTACGAAAAACCTAAAAGCGAGGTCTCAATCTCTGACGTCGTTGATGCGCTTGACTTCGTGTTCGACGAAGAAGAAGTGCGGGGCAACCGTCAGATAAGGTCGTATTCAGAGGGGCTGGTTACTCAGCTTAGAAACCTTAGGGAAAGGTATTCGCAAGACCTCTTCTCACTTGAGCGGGGCGAGTCAATTGCTGCCCTCTTAAACAAGGGGCATGGCATTCTTGTGCTAGACGTATCTCAGATAATCGACGAGTCAGGATTGAAGTTGTTTTCCCACTACGTTGCGCGCACCCTCTTTCAGGCTAGCCTAGATGCAGGAAGAGGCTCCTCGACACCCATCTATCTCATTTTTGACGAGGCGCATCGCTATATCAGGGATGCAGACCTGACAGACGACTCAGTGTTCAATCGAATTGCACGGGAGGGCCGTAAGTTTGGCATTTACCTTACCGCCATCAGCCAAATCCCCAGTGAGCTTTCCCGCGTCGTGCTCTCTCAGACGGGAACCTTCATAATCCACCGCATTCAGAACTCTTACGACCTCGATTACGTTCGCCGCAATATCCCTTCCATATCAAATGGCCAGGTCATGCGCCTTCCCGCATTCGCCCCGGGAACCGCGACCGCGCTGGGAAGCTCCATTACGGTGCCCCTTGAACTACAGATAGACGATGACTTTGCCGACGAGACGCCAACGATCCGGATGATGAAGAGCAATCGGATTCGATAAAGCTATTTGTGGCCGGCCCGGAGAATGCCCGCAACGGAGACGTTGTGGGCATTTCCTTTTGCCCGCTCGGGGCACGGGAGTCATACGTGGGTGAGTAGGATGGTAAGCCGCAGGGCAGCAAGGGCAGCCGGAGGAGCCGCAGGAGCAGGCGCCGCAGGTAGAGGCGGTGTCGAACTACTGCGAGCTTCTCAACCGGCGGGACGCGCGCTACGCCTAGCAACAAGCCAGAACAAGCACAGTAATTTTCAGCGCACCATACACGCACTCGCTGCTAAGGTTCGGCCCCAGCCACGGATCACCCGTCAAGAAGAACTCCAGCCAGTGCTGCATAAACAGTGCCTGCTCGCGCTTCCAACGGCGCAGCTTTTCCTCGCTGGCCTCTTCCCTGCTGCGCGAAGTGAACTCGTAGTGGTGCAGCTCAGCATAAGGTGTAAAGATGGTGCGGTAGCCCCCATACGCGCAGGCAAAAATCCGCATCGTTAAAACCGACGGCAAACTTCTCGTCGCAGCCTTCAACCCGTTCATAAACGTCGCGACGGACCATCTGGCAGGCGCCCGTAACGGCGCTGAAGTTGCCCGGGTGCACGGCACGGGCAAGATATCCCTCGCGCTTTGCCGAAAAGTCCCAGTTGGCATGGGCAAGGGCGCCGCGCACGCCGACCACAATGCCAGCTAGCTGAACCAGATGGCCAGCAAAGTAGAGCTTGGCACCCACTAAAGCCCATTACTTGCTCAGGATGACCAGGAAGGTCAAGAGAAGTAGGAGAAGGATAATCCTATCCATCTGACTACCCCCTGCCTTGTAGAACCGCGGCCCGGAATACAGCTGGCTTCGGAGAACAAGGCAGAGGACGACACACCGCCGCGTCCAGCTAAAATTTAAACAGAAATACGTACGCATGTTCGCTTTTCGTGGTACACTGTATCTACCAGAATAAGACAGAGTGAAAGTCGCTTCGGAGGCCCCCAATGGTACGAAGCGCCGGCGCCGCGGATCCCCGCTGCCCCGACCCTGGCTTAGCCGGCGCACGCGACGCCGACTGACCGGCGGGATGCCGGTTGAAGCTACGCAATACCGGCATGTTGAAACCACTCGTCCTCCGGCGTGCGGATCATAGCATGTCGACTAAACCGAAGGGGCATACATCATGGACAATTCCAACGCAAGCCAGCAGATCGCTTTGTACGAGGACCCCGACCACGCAGTCCACCTTGACGTGCGCGTCGACGGCGATACGGTCTGGCTAACCCAGCAGCAGATGGCGACGTTGTTCGGGCGCGGAGTGCCGACTATCTCCAAGCACATTCATTCCGCAGCAAAGGAAGAGCTTGCCGGAATTCGAACTATTTCATTTTTTGAAATAGTTCGCTTAGAGGGAACAAGAACGGTCAAACGTCATGTCGAGCACTACAACCTCGACATGATCATCTCGGTTGGCTACCGCGTGAAGTCTCAGCAGGGCGTGTACTTCCGCCGGTGGGCAAATGGCGTGCTCAAGCAGCATCTACTCCAGGGATACTCCATCAACCAAAAGAGACTCGAGGCGCTCGGAACGGTCTTCAAGGTCCTCGAGAGGTCGAGTACTCCGGAACTCTCCGGTGCGGCAGAAATTCTACAGAAGTACCTTCCGAGCCTGACTCTGCTCGATGAATACGACACGGGAAGGATGAAGGCGCCCCAGGGCAACGAGCCCAACTGGGAGCTCGGTTACACCGAAGCCCTCGAAGTCGTCCGCAGCCTACCGTTCTACTCGTCGTCCACCCTGTTCGGACGAGAGCGGGACAACCAGTTCGCCGGAATCATCAGCGCCCTCTATCAGGGCTTTGGCGACCAAGACCTATATCCCTCCGTTCAAGCAAAGGCCGCCAACCTTCTCTACCTCGTAGTGAAGGACCATCCATTCTTGGATGGCAACAAGCGCTCTGCAGCGGCGCTCTTCATTCACTTCCTCGACAAGAACGGGATACTGCGCAACGGCGAAAGACTCCGCGTGGAGGGCAACGCGCTCGCGGCCATGACGCTCATGATTGCCCTCTCTGACCCAAGCGAGAAGGACTCCATGGTTACGCTGGTGGAGAATTTCATCGCGTAGCGCCTTCGCCCGAGCACCAGAATCGACGTTCCTTCATATAGCAGATGCAAACGAGGAAAGGGCCATCAAAGTAAGGCACCGTCATGGCGAGGGAGGTGCCGCAATGAGTCGTTCCATGAAAAGCCATATAAGCCTACAATTGTCATCAGATGTAGGCTTATATGGCTTTCGAGGGGAGGTCGGCATGGTGATCACCTACCGGGAGGCGCTGGCTGAACTCGGGAGCAGGTACCGCGTTCGCAAGGCGGTGTCGGAAGGGACGCTCCACCCCGTCGGCCGAGGGATGTACTCGACCAACCGGGACGAGGACGCCCTCGCCGTGATCGCGAAGCGCTACCCCGGGGGCATCCTGACCGGGCAGACCGCGCTCTACGCCCACGGGCTCGTGACCGCGCCCCCCGACCGGATCGACCTGGCCACGAAGCGCGGTGGGACCAAGATACGCGACGCCGCCGTGCGCCAGCACTTCATCCCGGAGGGATGGCTGGGCGTCGGGAGGTCGACCGTCTCGGTGGACGGGACCGAGCTTGCCGCTTACGACCCCGAGCGCATGCTCCTCGAGCTCATGCGCTCGCGCAACAAGCTGCCCTTCGACCTCTACCGGGAGGCCGTCGCCTCGTTCCGCAGGCGGTCGGAGCGGCTGGACATATACAGGCTGCAGGACTACGCGGAGGCAATCCCGCACGGCGAGGCACACCTCGAGCGCGCCATGGAGGAGGTATTCTGATGGACCTGAACGAGATGAGGGCGCGCTACGAGCGCGAGGAGGGCTACTCCTGCCTCAACGCGACCGCGCGCGTCTGCCAGGACGTGATCCTCTCAAAGCTGGCGGCATCCGGCATGCGCGACCGAGTGACGGTCAAGGGAGGGGTCCTGATGTGCGCGCTGTCGGGGAGCGGGCGCCGCGCAACCCAGGACATAGACCTCGACTTCGTGCGGTACCCGATGACCGACGCCTCCATTCGCTCCTTTGTGTCCGCCCTCTCGAACCTCGGCGACGGCGTAACCGTCCGCATCGCCGGCGAGATAGAGGAGCTGTCGCAGCAGGACTACAAGGGCAGGCGCGTCAACCTCAAGGTCAGCGACGGGCGCAGCACGTTCGACACGAAGCTCGACCTGGGGGTCCACGCGAGCGCTGCGATGGAGCAGGACGAGCTGTGGTTCGACGTGGCACACCGGCAGGAGGGCGTCTGCCTGCTTGCGAACTCGAAAGAGCAGGTGTTCGCCGAGAAGCTCAAGTCCCTGCTGCGCCACGGCATCCGAACGGCCCCGGAAACTCGTTTCATGGAGCGTTTCATGGAAAATCCCCCCAATCTAGCAACGGTTCAGAGTCTACTAGATTGGGGGGACGCGAGCCAAGTCGACAAGGGCAGTTAACCGGCGGCTATTCATGCCTCGATTTAGAACCGCTCGAGAATCTCCGCGGCGTTCTCTCGCAGATAGATATCTAGGTCCGGCACGGCAAACTGCACGTAGCCCCTCTGCGGAGCTTGAATAACCTCTCTTTGAAGCAGCTTAGCCCTAATAGAGCTGACCTCATTGGTCTTTTTACCCATGCGTTTAGCAATCTCAGATGATTTGGACTGCTGCTTATCCTCGCACATGGCCAAAAGGTATTTGATATCGTTGAGTCCAAGTCCAGAAATCGCGGGCTCGTGAACAACATCGTGAAAACGAGCCTCTGCCAGCGCAATGCCTTCGGTGACGTCGCCCTCGCTCACAATGGCACTTTTGGCACGATGCAAGTTGGCGCGTTGCCAAATGGAGTAACCGACCAGTTGCACCAGATAGGCATAGCCCTTAGTGGCCTTAGCGGCTCTCGACAGAAGATCGTCCTCTATGGTCAAACCAGTCGCGACAAAGCTATCGCCCATAGAGAGCGCTACCTCCACCTGGTTGATAGGCGCCAGATCTTCGGAGAGGGCACGACGCAAGAACGTAAGCGCCTTGCCGTTAATAAGATCCATAACGCCGGCGGGTAAGCCGGCAAAGGCAAGTGCGATATCTACTTATATCGAATAATATCGAGCTGTATAAGCTTGTATAAACTTATCGCGGAAGTATCGAGCTTTCGTAATATGACTTAGTTAGTAGTCCACCATTGCTTTCTTCCAAGCTCATAGCGAAAGAAAGTTCAGGACTTCCTAAACCCATTGCCTTAGACCGAGAAATACTCACTCTCGGCAGATAGGTTTGGCCCCAACCACGGATCGCCATCGAGGAAGAACTCCGGCCAGCGCTGCATGAACAGTGCCTGCTCTCGCTTCCAGCGGCGCAGCTTTTCCTCGTTGGCCTCTTCCCTGCCGCGCGAGGTAAACTCGTAGTGGTACAGCTCGGCATAGGGCGTAAAGATGGTGCGGTAGCCCGCCTCCCACACGCGCAGGCAAAAGTCTGCGTCGTTAAAGCCGACGGCGAATTCCTCGTTGTAGCCCCCGACCTGCTCAAATACATCACGTCGCACCATCTGGCAGGCGCCCGTTACGGCGCTAAAGTTGCCCGGACGCACAGCACGGGCAAGATAGCCCTCGCGCTTTGCCGAGAAGTCTTGGTTGGCATGGGCAAGTGCGCCGCGCACACCGACCAAAATGCCAGCGTGCTGCACCAGGTGGTCGGCAAAATAGAGCTTGGCACCCACCACGCCCGCATCGGGACGTTGCAGACAACCCATCATCTCTTCGATAAAGTCGGGGCTAATGACCTCGGTATCGTTGTTGAGCAGCAGCAGGTAGTCGCCCTTGGCGTGCTCCACACCAAAATTGATGATCTGAGAGTAATTAAACTCGCCCGGCCAGTACACAACGCGCGCGATGCCCTTGCCTTCTGATGCTGAAGCCACGCGTTCCGGCAGGGTTTCGTAATACGCAAACGTATCCGGGGCTTCGCTGTTGTTCTCCACCAAGACAATCTCATAGTTGGCATACGTGGCCTTCTGGGCAATCGACATCACACAGGCATCGAGCGTCTCAACGTGGTCCTTGGTGGGAATCACAATGCTCACCAGCGGCGCAGGCTCCGGCAGCGCATAGCGCATGCGATAGACAAACGGCGTCTCGGTCTCCTCGACCGTTCCGCAAATGCCCAGCTCGTTAAAGTGACGCTGCAGCGCAAGGCGCCCGGCTTCAATGGCATACGGCTTGCTATCGGCAGAGCCATCGGCGGTCGACCCCGGATGAACGCGCCAGTGATACAGCACGTGCGCAACATGCTCAAACCGCGCGCCCGCCGCAAGGCAGCGAAGCGTCAGGTCGTAGTCCTGGGCGCCCGCAACGTCTTCTGGGGACATGCCAATACGATCGATAAGCGCCTTCTCCACCATCAGGAAATGCGTCACGCAGTTATGGCTATAGAGCAGGTCAACGTTGAGTTTGGTCTTAAAGACCGGCTGGCCCCACTCCCCCGTTTTCTGGAACATGTCCTCGTCGCAGAACAGGACCTGGGGACGCTCGCCCTCGGCAGCCTTGTTCAGCGCGGAAACATACTGGAATAACGCGTCCGGTTCCAGAATGTCGTCATGGTCCAAGAACGCGATGTAGTCTCCAGTCGCCTGCTGAATACCAGCGTTGGTGTTGAGCACAATGCCGCCGTTGCCAGGCAGCTCAATACGACAAACCCGCTCGTCATTGGCGGCAGCCGCAAGATTGGCCACCGCATCCCATTCGGGCGAGGCGTCCATAAGCAGCAATTCCCAGTTGCCATAGCTCTGAGCTAGCACCGAGTCCAGCAGCTCGCGCAGGTAGACCCGATCAGTTTTATAGCACGGCACCACAATGCTCACGAGCGGTCTATAGGCAAAGGCCGCCGAAGCGACACGTTGGCACGCCAAATCGCCCGGCTTTGCGCGATGTTGCTCAAACCAACGTCGATAAGCTGCGTCGTCCGCACGCGCGTCCTTCATGCGGTTCCAACTGTCATCGACCATGCCGTTGTACAGGCGACCATCCATGGCGCAAAAACCGCTCTGGATCTGCCCCGCGGGGTCGATTGCAATCGCGACAAAATCACGTATATCCTGGGGCATCTCAACGCTCAAATACGTTTTATTGACGCGGCATCCGTTCTGCTGCGGCACATCGATCTGCGATTCAAACACATGCACGGTGACATCGATGGCATTCATATGCGTATCGAAAATCTGGAGCTCAGGTGCGCACTGAGGGTCTCCAGCCCAGGTAACCTCATAGCGCCACACCGCGCCGGAGTCTGCCGGCAAATAGCGAATGGCATCGATCTCGTAGAGGCCGCAGTGTTCGCCACGCTGCGCATCGCGGATAAGCGCACACAGCGCAGGCTTTGCTTTGTAGTTAATCTTGGATTCCAGCTTGGCCACGCGGCTATCGAGGCGAATGGAGCCCAACCTTTGGCCACCGGATGCAAAAACGACATCCATCGACGAGCCGTCCAAAAACGGAAGCACCAAGACGGCGAGCTCGCGCTCGTAATCGAAAACGGAAGGGCAAAGCGCCAGCACACGGCCATGATCGACTGGGAACACCAGCGACGGCACACAAGAACCGCTCGTTGTCGCATGGGCAAACGCCTGAGAACCCTCCCGCTCGATAAGCGCGGCGACATCCTGACCGGCAAAACGAAGCAGCACAAACAGACGGCCCTGACTGCGGCAAAGTGCCAAACGCTTGATACTCATCTACACTTCTCGCTTTCCAAGGGCGTTCGCTGCCATGCGTTTGCAGGCACCCAGGCGCCCAAACCTCAAGACGTCGTAATCGAACATGAGCTTTTTGCACGCACGGGCATTGGGGGCATTGCTGGTAAGCGCCGCACGCACCATAGCAGCAACAGAAGGAGCGCATTGCGCGAGCGCAGTATCGCTGCCCACGGCAGAGCCGGCAAGCGCCGTGGCAACGGCAGCAAACACCTTGCCGCAGTCCGTACCCAACAGCCTGAGCGCATCGTACAGCACCAGATCGCACAGGAAATATGCCAGGTCATCGGCATGCTGGGCATCGAGACCATCGCGCTGCCAGTCAGCCAGCACCGCGGAGTAAATCTTCACGTGCTCTAGCAGGCGCGTCTCGTCGTCATAGCGCATGATGTCCATGAGCGAGCCCTTGCGCGCCACACGGTAGTCATACAGCTTGTTCGAGATAAGCGAAGTCTTGCACGAACGACCGTACACGGCAAAATCGAAGACCTGGTCCTCGCCATACTTAACGGTTTCGTCGAACACGATCCCGTTGCCCAGCAAAAACTCACGCTTGCAGGCGGTGCGCCATGCAAAGGGGCGAGACGCTTCCTTAAACAGCAGGTCGGTGCTATAGCCCTCAAATGACACATCGCGCGGGCTCAGCACATAGTTAAGCCACGGATACCCTGCCTCCAGCGGATACGGGTTCGCGCCAAAGGTCAAAACGTCGCAGTCCTCGCGCTCAAAGGCATCGACGATCACGCGGCATGCATCGGGCGTAAAGCGGTCGTCGGAATCCAAAAACGCGACGATAGGAGCCGAGGACGCAGCGATACCCGCGTTACGGGCGCTCGACAAACCACCGTTGGGTTTATCAATCAGCGTAAAGCGCGCGTCCTTTTCGCAATAGGCAGCGGCGATGTCGCGCGACCCATCCGGCGAGCCATCGTTAACCAGCACACCTTCCCAACCGGGCATATCCTGCGCGAGTAGGGAGTCCAGGCACCAGGCCAGGCAATCCTCCACCTTGTAGATGGGAACGACAACGGAAATCTTGGGGGTAACCATAATCACGCGCTCCTACTGTGCGGCCGGAACGTCATCAGGGTGCGGGTTGTCACCGTAAGTGCGCTGATACGTCAGCACGCGCCAGACCAGCGGCAGGCCGCCGATCTTAAAGTAGTGCTTAAACGTATTGAGCTTGCCCGGCTTCTTAAAATCAAAGCGCGAATCGATATAGGCGCGGGGCGACTTGACCATCAGGCGCAAGTCGGTCTCGCCACGCGGATCAAACAGCGACAGATCAAAGCGACCGGCATCCCAGTCGGCCTTGAGCTCGGACGAGGCTTTCTTCCAAAACTGCTCGCGCAGTTCATCGACCAGGCGCTCATCATTCCAACGGTACGTATCGACCTTCATGCGCATTAAAATACCCTGAAGCTGAGCCTTAAGCTCGGGGCGTTCATCCAAAAAGCGCTGCATCTCGGCGTATTCGTCGCACACGCAAAATACCTTGTTGGGCGAATTAACGGAGCTCTTCTCGTTATCCTGGCGATAGCACAAAATGGGGTCCGCAATAAACGCGGCACGCTCGGCGCAAGCCCAAACCTTAAAGTTAAAGCCTGCGTCCTGATACGAGGCACCCGGCGTGGGAAGGAACCGAATCTGATTGTCGTTGAGGAACTCGCGCCGATAGATAGCCGACCAAATGGAAGGTTTGCGGTAGAAGATGCCCGGGCGATCGACAGGGCGATACGCGGCGCCCGTCATATGCTCGTCGATGATCCCAAACAGCTCACGGCGCTCGCTGGGCGTGGACCAATACAGGTAAAAGTCGCCCTTCACCACATCGGCATGCTCAGCATCGGCCTTGGCGACCAGCTTTTGGAGCGAATCCTCAAACATAAAGTCGTCGGACTCAAGGATGCCCACGTACTCACCGCGCGCCATCTCCAGGCCGCGGTTCATCGAGTCGCCGTAGCCGCTGTTGGCTTTGTCGATCATCTTGACACGGGAGTCGCGCTCCATGTACTCGCGGATAATCGCCGGCGAGCTGTCGGTCGACCCGTCGTTAATGCAGATGATCTCGATGTCCTTGAGCGTCTGAGTCACGGCAGAATCGAGGCACTCGCGCAGGTAGCGTTCGACATTGCAAATGGGAACAAGCAGCGAAACTTTAGGGGTATCAGAGTTCTGCAAGAGAACCTCCTGTTGAATAGCGTGTAACAGGGTTATTTTAGCAGCCGGGTTGCGGCGGGCGGCAGCGCTTGGAATTATATAAAGCGCTCCAGGCAGGCTTTGAGACCGCGAGTCGAAAGATAGAACAGCGTGGCATCTGCCATCGAAACGCCCGGGGTCGCCGCAACGAGCTTGTGGGCAACACGGCGAACGGCGCCCTTAGCAGGAATATCCGCCCACTCCGTTCCCAAAAACGTCGTGAGGTCCATGTTGACGCGAGCCGCCACGCGATGGAAGTCATCGGAATCCAAGCGCGCCAAATCAAACACGATAAGGTCCAGGAACCAGGTGATCAGCTCGCCGGGACACAGGTCCATAAGACCGTAGCCCGCCCAGTCCTCCAAGACCTCCTCGAGCATTCTCATATGGGCATCGAGCTTTTTGGCGCGAGCCTCGACACTGTTGAACTCGTGCGTCGCCGATTCGCTCTCCATCACGTAGTGGTAGAACTTGTCCGGCATGACGACGGTCCTGTGGGCAAGCGCATAAGCCGCAAATTGGAAGACGACGTCCTCGCCCAAAGCCAAACCGGGGGCGAAGCGAATGCCTTCGCGATTGAGCAGCTCGCGCGAAAAAGCCGCACGGCAGGCATAGGGCTGCGTATTCGAATGGAACAGCAGTTGGGGATCACGGGCGCCGAAGGTACCAGCTTTGGGGCTCATGAGTTGCTGGACGCGTTTGGGGGCAGCATCGGCAGGTTCACAGGCGCCGCCAAAAACGGCGGCCTCGGCATCCGCAGACTCCATGGCATGCAGCACGCGCTCGACCGTCTGGGCATCGATGTAATCGTCGGCGTCCACAAAAAAGACGGTCTCGCCCTCGGCGGCATCGATACCCGCATTTCGAGCACACGAGACGCCCGCGTTTTCCTGGTCAATCACCAGTACGCGATCGTCGGCCTGCGCGATCTGACGCAACGCGTTCAACGAATCATCAGTCGAACCGTCGTTGACGCAGACAACCTGAATCGAGCGCTCGGACTGGGCCAACAGCGAATCGAGGCATCGCTGAATGGAGCGCGACGAATTGTAGACGGGAACGACAATGGTCGCTTTGGGGGTCAAAGTCTCTCCCATGTCGACCTATCCCCTCAGCGATTCGATGAGGAAGGCAGCGACCACGCCTGGGCCTCCAACCGAGGCGTAATACTTAGCACGCCCCAAGGCACCATCCGTCGCAAAACTCGGATGCTCGTCAACCCAGCCCTCAGGATCTTTGAGGATGGCAGCGAGATTTGCGCGCTTCCACGGCTTGAGGTCGTCAAGCGAAAAGTCCCCGGCGTCCAAGGCCGCTTGGAACTCCTTGGCCATCTGAACCAGGAACTCCTTATAGAACTTAGGCGCCAGGCGCACGTAGTTCCACATGTACGAATCGTACTTAATGAGCTGATTGAACTTGAGCATGCGCGCGACATCGCCGCTTACGTGGTCGCGGGCATAATCCTCACGAATCCAACGCTCAATCTCGGCATACTCGGTATTGACGCAAAAGACCTTAGCCGAAGAATTGACCGAGGAGTTCTCGTTGTCCTGACGATACGAAAGCACGGCATCGTGCAGGTAAACGGCCTTGTCGGCGCAGGCAATCACCTTAAAGGCAAACGACGTGTCCTGAAAGGATGCTCCCAGAGTCGGCAAGAACTTGATGCCGTTGCGCTCAAGAAAATCGCGACGGTACACAGCCGACCAAATCGACGGTTTCTGCTTAAAGAACTGCGTCGTGTCGCTCGGGTGCACCGGCTTACCGCAGTCCTTGGCCTTAAACATCTCGTGCAGCGAACGGCGCTCCTCGGGCTTAGACCAGTAGAAATCAAAGTTCGCCTTCGCAAAGTCGGCATTATTGCTATCGGCGGCCGAGACAAGCTTTTCGAGTGCGTCGGGCGCCATAAAGTCATCGGACTCCAAGATGCCAACGTACTTGCCACGCGCCATCTCCAGACCGTGGTTCATCGAGTCGCCGTAGCCGCTGTTGGCCTTGTCGATCATCTTGACGCGCCTATCGCGCTCCATATACTCGCGGATAATCGCCGGCGAGTTGTCGGTCGACCCGTCGTTAATGCAGACGATCTCAATATCCTTGAGCGTCTGCGCCAGGGCGGAATCGAGGCACTCGCGCAGGTAGCGCTGAACATTGTAAATGGGAATAAGCAGCGACAGAACAGGGCTGCCAGAGGCGTTAGTAGACAAATGTGCTCCTTAGGAAATACCTGTCGTTTCATGGTATCAAAGGGTCAGCGCGCCAGCGGGCGTTTATATAATCTATGGAGCCTCTTGCGGGCAAAGCAGCCCCACGTCATGCGGCGGGCCCATGGCAGGTTCCTGCGTTTTATTCAAAGCTTGCCGCTAAGGTGCGCCGAGCCTTTACAATAGGACAGTCCCAAGGACGCATTCGATAGCTTCCGCGCAGCACTCGCCCGCCGCGCGTGAAAGGATATATTGCCTCATGCCTTCAACCCTTCCCGCTCCCATCGATAAGCTCGCCATTGTCGTCGTTACGTACAAGCGCCAGGAACTCCTGGCCAACTTGTTCGACTCCATGACCGAGCTCACGGCAACGCCCTGGCGCATCGTGATCGTCGATAACGAGAATTCGCGCGAGACTAAGGCCATGTGCACCGCATTCAACGAGCGCCTGGCTAACCTGTGGGGCATCGACACCGAGCAGCCCGACGCGCAGGGCGGCACCGACCGCGTCATCTACGCCCCGCAGCTCGAAAACGGCGGCGGTGCGGGCGGCTTCTCTGCTGGCACTAAATGCGCCTACGACCTAGGCGCCCAGTGGTTCTGGGTGATGGACGACGACGTGCTCGTCATCCCCGAAGGCATCGAGCGTCTTGCCAAGTGGACCGACCGCTACGATGTCATCCAGGGTTCGCGCCTGGACTTTGACGGCGGCGCCTTCTTTTGGCAATACCAACTCATCCTTTCACTCGGCATTCCCAACCCTGTCGCCAAGTGGGACCTGGGACCCGAGGGCTACCGCGCCATGAACCAGCTATGCTTTGAGGGCGGCATGTTCTCACGCCGCGTGGTCGACAAGATCGGCCTGCCCGATGCGCGATTCTTCATCTACGGCGACGATGCCTGCTATGGTTACGTGGCCAGCCAGCACTTCCCCGCCGCCGTTGTGGCCGACCTGGTGCTCAAGCGCGCCCGCGCCGTCTCTAACTGGGATATCGCCGGCAAGCGCCAGCTCAACTCCACGAGCGACACCAACCGTTACTACATCATGCGCAACCGCGGTTATCTGGCACGCTACATGCAGATCTACGGCGACTACCACCCTATGCTGTTCCGTCTGGGCAACGCCGCGACCTTCTGCAAGGAATTCATTCGCCTGGCCGCGGTCGACAAGTGCTTTAAGACCGGCATTCCGGCGCTGCGCCGAGGCATGAAAGACGCCCGCAAGATCATCAAGGATCCCAACTGGAAGCCCATGCCGCCCATGAAGGACACCGAGTAACGGAAGCCGGAAACACCTCGGCGCTTAAAGCCGCTGGCACACCGTAGCCACATGCTGCCCATCAAAACCGAACCCCCAGCGCATGCGACCCACGCCGGGGCGTGGTACACGGATTTCGTCGATGCCGTCGCGCTCTATGTCGAGTAGCGACTGCACGGCCAGCAATTCCAACCCCAGCGCATCCACATCGGGGTCATACATCATATTGATCGTTATAAGCGGGCGCTCGTCCAGCATGCCGATCGTGTCAGCTACGTCGAACACGGCACCCGTAGGGAAAACCTGGATGTCCCAGCGACCCGCGCCACACTTTCGCCGGGAAGCAGGATTAGCATAGCCCGGCAAGCCAAAACAAAGCCCCTGCAAGAGCAGGTGATACGGCAACGGCGAATCTTCCTCTGTCGCACCGATTCCCGCATCGCCCAGGATACAGCCCAACGCCCGCTTCACCGCATCCTCGTCCCCATGGCACAACCCGTCATGGAACGCATCGACGTCTCGCACATCCTCGGCGGCGCACTCAAACCATTCAATAATCACCAGACGCAATGCTTGGCGAAGCTCGTTATTAGGCAGGCGCAGAGCACGGAGGCGAACGCCGTTCTCCGGCTCCTCGGTCATATCCGTCGTCAGGAAGCCAGACAGGTACAGCGCAGTCCAAACATCATCGTCACAAGCGCCATCCGACCCCGCAGCGACCAAACGAAGCGGCACTTCAACGCATCCATGAGCCTCGAGCAAATCGAACAAGACCGAAAGCCGGTCGAGATTCCACCCGGCAACTACCCTGCTCAGGCAATCGGCGTACCCATACAGGTCGACGCGCACGGGCGGCGTGTAGCCCCGGTCCAGAAAGCCAATCACACGCGCCGGACTCGAGCAATATGCCCCGCCAAACCGGTATCCCTCAAGCCATTCACGCGCATCGTCCAGATATTCCTCTCGTCCAGCATGACTCAGCAGAGCCTCAACCTCGACATCCGAAAAGCCGAACCACCGATCGCACCACGTCGAGAGCGGGGTCGCTAGGCAATACGAGCAGCCGCGTAAAGCAAGCGCAGCCTCAGCAGGGCCGGGACACTCCCCCATCAGACACGCCAGCCGCATCGAATCGCCCGCGGCGACAATGGCGTCGAACAGCACGCGGTCGAACAACTCAGCCGGGTCGTCATCGCGGGTGCCCCTCATAGCAGAACGGCTCAACCACGCCGCATCGTACCCATCAACAAGCAATACAACCTGCTCATCGCAGGCTATCTCCAGCAGCTCGATGAGCACAGCAAGCACCGAGTCAACCTCGTCATCGCTCGCCACGCCACGCGCCACGCGCTCTATGTGGCGCACCTTTTCTCGAGGTAAATCCGGAGCCTCCAAAAGCGCGAGCAGGCGAGCGCACTCACCCGAAAGAGCGTCACGCACAACGTCGGCAACAGTGGCACCGCGCCCCGCAGCGCCAGAAAAGTCTAGCGATACCACCGGATAGCACGCATACTCACCCCGATAGCGCCCGCCGCCAGCGTCCCAAATCTGAGTGCCGGCAAACAAGCTCCGGTCAGCACGGCCGACCGCGGGTCGCTCCAGAAAAGCTCTGAACATGGACAGGTTCATGCTCTTGCCAAAGCCCTCGGGTCGACAGCACACCACAATAGACGCATCGCAGTCCAACACATCGGCAATAAACATGGTCTTGTCAACCAGCACGCATCGGTGAGCAGCCTCCGTAAAGTCATGCATACCAATCGGCAAAACCGAATCGTCGGCACGACCGATCAAACCCACGCCAGAAGCGTCGGCACCACTATAATTCGCCTGTTCAGACACCGTATCTTCTCCCTAAAACGCAGCATGACGTCAATTGTAATGACCGGTTTTCATGCTATGCATCCATCACGCAAGCGTTTCGGGCAACGGTAGCAATATGGTCCCCAAGGGGGCGTAACAAATCCTTGCGCAACAAATACGGGGCTCCGATGCAACTGCACCGGAGCCCCGTCCCGACTCTTTAGGTATTCGGCAAACGAGAATCTACTCTTCAGAACCGTCCTCACCAGCAGCCTTGTTCTGCTGGTCGAGCTTATGTTTACCGCTCACGATAGACGTGGCGCCCAGCGTAGCCAAGCTCGCGCTGGCAAGGCTCGCCATCACGATCAAGTCGCCCGTCTTGGGCATGTTGCCACCCGAGGTCTTGGTCGTGGTCGTGGCGGTAGTCGTCGTGGTAGTCGTAGTGCCGCCCTTGTCCTCGGCCTTCCGAGCATCGGCATCGGACTGCTTTGCGCCAGCATCGGCAGAAGCATCCGAAGCACCGTCGGCATTGGAGCCGGAACCCTGATCAGAAGCGCCATCAGAAGAAGAACCATCGTTAATGCCCGCCATCAAAGACGATCCCAACATGGAGCCAAGCTGCTCACCAGCAGAAGGCTTATTTTCCGTCGAGGAATTGTCCGCATCGGAACCCTCGCTCGAGCCGCCCTCGGAGGAATCAGAGCCGGAACCGTTAGAGGACCCAACATCGGCAGAGGAGTCGCCAGTACCGTTGGAAGTGCCCGCATCGGAAGATCCAGAATCCGCACCGCCCGCAGTACTATCAGAGCCAGAAGTCGACGAGTCGCCGGAAGCATCGCCGGTCGAAGTGCCACCAGACGCAACCCCGCCGTTACCGGCATCATCGGCGCCAGAATCGGTCGAGGGCGCATCCGTCTCGCCGCTATCGCCCGTATCGCCATCGGTACCAGGCGTCGGCGTAACAGGGGCAGCGGGCGCCATGCTCGGGCCAGGCGCCGGCGTGGGCTCAGGCTCTACAGGCGTTGCCGCAGCAGTCTCGTCCTCGGCAATATAGACCAGGCAGTCCTTGAGCTCGTTGCGGTAGCGATTCTTCCAGCCCTCATGGTACTGGGGCTGGCTCGCATATTTGGTCGCCACGTTATTGACCACGCTGTTAGAGAGCGCCGTCACAAACTCGCGGTCGGTCATATCGTTGGAAAGATTCGCCCAGCGGAAAAAGTCCTGGCAACCACCGGTACCGCACATGTTGGTGATGCTCCACACCATGCCCTTGACGCAGTCGGCGCGACCAGAGATGTCAATGCCAAGCGCACTCTTGAGCCACGACTCGGTCACCGCATAGTACGAGTTGTACGCATAGGCGTCCTGCAGCGCCGAGAACTCAGCCGGGTCGGTGTTATAGGCGCCCAGGAAGGCATCCTGCGCAATACGACCCAGCTCGGTAAGCTGGCCGTTTGCATACATGGGGTTGTTCGCGTTGGAAATCTCGCTGCCGCGATCGATTGCGGCCTTAAGCATGCCGTACTTAGCAGAATCGTAGTTGTAGACCTGCTTCATAAACGGAATGAGCGACCAGCGGCGGTCGAACTGGTAATAACCCAGCGCGTTATAGCCGTCGCCATACGAAAAGCCCTGGTTATAGTTGCCATGACTCTCGTATTTGGTGAAGTACTTCATCTCGTCGGTCACGTTGACAAACGAAACACCCTGGACCGACCTCAACACGCCCGAGAAGGACTGCTGGGTGTAAAGGCCTTTATCGATATCGGTGGCATCCGAGGCAACGCCGGGCGTGGGCTCCTCGGCCATAGCGGTAGCGGGCGCGGCAACGGCGCCAAACGAAAGCGCCAGCGTAAGGCCCGCAACAATCGCGGAATGCTTGGGCTGCATACATCCTCCCTGCATTGGTGTAGTTAAAGTGCAGTTTGCAAAGATAAAATTAGTATTGCAGCTCAACGTTTGTTGCACAACAACAACTCGGCAAACGGCAACAACCCTCCGCGAAATCTTAAGGAATTAGACGAATTGATCGTCAGGAGCAAAGAGAAACTCGCCGTAGCGCTTCAACAGTCCGTCTCTCAGTTGACAAAAAGCGGGGATGTAGACGTTCAAGATGCGTTGAATCAAATCTTGAGCGAGCTTGTTGTCATAGATATGAACGTTCGTATTGCGATCCCTGAGCATATCCAGCCAGGCGGCCTCATCAATAAAGTCATAAAACCGGTAGGCTTCCTTCAGAATAGTTCGAGGCGATCCCGACGCAGCAAGCGTAGCGCCCTCATACTCGAGCAGACGCTTGAGAAGAGAAATTGAGATGCCAAAAACCTGCTCATAGATATAAGCACAGCCGGAGACAACATAGTCATTATCAAGATCTTGGAATTGAGCCATCTCCAGTACTGCCAAACGCGAATCAAATGCTTCGTACGACCTCACGCAAGCCAGCCCTACAGCTTAATGTCGAAGTTGATCTCGGGGACGGCGGCCAAGTCAGCCAACGTCACGCCGTCGACGTACTTTTCGATCACGTCGTCCAAACCGCGCCAGAACTTAACGGTCGAGCACAGGTCGCTGCGGGTGCAGCTGTTGTCGATGCCATCGCACGCCACCGGGGCCGTGCTGCCTTCGACGGCACGCAAGATGTCGCCGGCACGCACCTCGGCCGGGTCCTTGGCCATCATGTAGCCGCCGCCCTTGCCGCGCACGCTCTTGAGCAGGCCCGCCTTCATAAGCGGACGAACCAGCTGCTCCAAATACTTTTGCGAAATACGTTCGCGGTCGGCCACCTCGCGCAGGGCAATCTTACCCTCGGCGTCGCCCAGCGCCGCGATATAGATCATCAGTCGGAGGGCATAGCGGCCCTTAGAAGAAATGAGCATACCTACCCTCCCATTGTTCCCGGGACAACATAACCAGGAGCATTTGTCCCAAATCTTACGCGCGCGAGGCAAACAATCCTGGTTATTTTGTCTCACAATCTGAAAAGTCGAGTGGATTAGTCGGGTTTTCCCTTGACTAACGCCGAACCCATAGTAACTTTATTCCGAGAAGATTCCTAGGGTTTAGTACACCTATGAGTACACCGTATACAGAGAGGGACAGCATGAGCTCAAATCCGCTGCTTTCCATCGAAGGTCTGACCGCCTCCGTGGACGAGAAGACCATCCTCCACAACGTCAACCTCAACGTCGCCGCCGGCGAGACCCATGTGCTGATGGGACCCAACGGCGCCGGCAAGTCCACCCTCGGCCACCTGGTCATGGGCGACCCCGTCTACACGGTCAACGACGGCCGTATCGTCTTTGACGGCCAGGACATCACCGAGCTCACCACCGACAAGCGTTCGCGCGCCGGCCTGTTCCTGAGCTTCCAGGCCCCGGTCGAGATCCCAGGCGTGCCGCTGTCGAGCTTCCTGCGCGCCAGCATCGCCGGCCGCCCCGGTCTGGAGATGAAGGGCAAGGAGTTCCGCCGTCGCGTCAAGGAGCTCGCAGCCGAGCTCAACATGGACTCTGCCTATCTCAACCGCGAGCTGGGCGTGGGCTTCTCGGGCGGCGAGAAGAAGAAGGTAGAGATGCTCCAGCTCCTGCTGCTGCAGCCCAAGCTCGCCATCCTGGACGAGACCGACTCGGGCCTGGACGTCGACGCCCTGTCCACCGTCAGCCACGGCATGGACGCCTACCGCAAGAGCTGCGACGGCTCCATGCTCATCATCACACACAACACGCGCATCTTGGAGCACCTGGATGTCGACCGCGTCCACGTTATGGTCAAGGGCCACATCGTGCGCGAGGACGACGCCTCGCTCATCCCCTGGATCGACAAGAACGGTTTTGAGACCTTCGAGCGCGAGGCCGCCGAGCAGCGCGCCCAGGCCGAGGCCGCCGCTGCCGAGCAGCAGGCGTAAAGGGGCGACGCAATGACCAAGAACCGCACCGAGGTCGCGGACATCGACCGCAGCCTCTACGACTTCACCTATGGCGAGGAGGGATTCGAGCGCCTCGACGCCGGCATCACGCCCGACATCGTGCGCGAGATCAGCGCCAAAAAGGACGAGCCGCAGTGGATGCTCGACCTGCGCTTAAAGTCCCTCGAAATCTTCAACCGCTTCCCGGATCCGACGTGGGGCCCCTCCATCGAGGGCCTGGACATGGACAACATCGTCACCTACGTCAAGCCCAACACCGACCAAAAGCACGACTGGGAGTCGGTGCCCGACGACATCAAGAACACCTTTGAGCGCCTAGGTATCCCCGAGGCCGAGCGCAGCTACCTGGCGGGCGTCGGCGCGCAGTACGACTCCGAGCTGGTCTACCACAACATGCAGGACACGGCGTCCAAGATGGGCATCGTCTACTCCGGCATCGAGGAGGCCCTGCACGACCCGCAGTGGGAGCCGCTCATCCACGAGAAGTTTATGACGCTCATCCCGCCCACCGACCACAAGTTTGCGGCCCTGCACGGTGCCGTGTGGTCGGGCGGCTCGTTTGTCTACGTGCCCAAGGGCACCAAGCTCGATTTCCCGCTGCAGAGCTACTTCCGCCTTAACGCCAAGGGCGCCGGCCAGTTTGAGCACACGCTCATCATCGTCGAGGACGACGCCGACCTGCACTTTATCGAGGGCTGCTCCGCGCCCAAGTACAACGTGGCCAACCTCCACGCCGGCGCTGTGGAGCTCTTTGTGGGCAAACGCGCACACCTGCGCTACTCGACCATCGAGAACTGGTCCAAGAACATGTACAACCTCAACACCAAGCGCGCGCGCGTGGACGAGGACGGCGACATCGAGTGGATCAGCGGCTCCTTCGGCAGCCACGTGGGCTACCTCTACCCCATGAGCGTGCTCAACGGCCGCCGCGCCCGCTCGAGCTTTACCGGCATCACCTTTGCCGGCGCCGGTCAGAACCTCGACACCGGCTGCAAGGTCGTGCTCAACGCGCCCGATACCTCGGCAACCGTCGAGACCAAGGGCATCTCCAAGAGCGGCGGCATCCAGACGTTCCGCAGCTCCATCGTGGCCACGCCTAAGGCCGAGGGCTCCAAGGCAACCGTGAGCTGCCAGTCGCTCATGCTCGACGACCAGAGCCGCTCCGACACCATCCCCGCCATGGACATCCGCGCCAAGAACGTCGACATCGGCCACGAGGCCACCATCGGCCGCATCGGCGACGATAAGGTGTTCTACCTGATGAGCCGCGGTATCTCGGAGGAAGAGGCCCGTACCATGATCGTCAACGGCTTTGCCAACCCGGTCTCCAAGGAGCTGCCGCTGGAGTACGCCGTCGAGATGAACAACCTGATCAAGCTCGAGATGGAAGGAGCGATCGGATAATGAAACAGACCACCAACACCGCTGCTACCATCCTTGAGCAGGTTAATGCGATGCCGGCTGCCACTTGGGGTTGGCTCAAGATGAACCAGACCAAGCTCGAGCTCTCTGACGAGCTTGCCGCCGCTCCCACCGAGGCCGTTGAGGTCGAGGGCTTGGACGAGCAGTTTACCGGCGTGGCAGACGCGTTTGAAGCCGCCATGGACGCTATGGCCGAGCGTTTCCCCGAGCGCCGCGCCTCCGCCCCCGGCGATGCCGCCGACCGCGCCCGTATCACGCCCGAGACCGAGCTCGACGTGCCTGCGACCTCCGTCTACCAGGCCGGCGCCATCAAGCTCGAGGAGGAGCTCTCCCCTGCCGAGGCCTTCGAGACTGGCATGGGCGAGGCTGCCTACACCTACCTGGCCGACCACGCTACCAAGCGCATCGTCATCGATGTGCCCGCATACAAGCACGCCACGGTTACCGTGCGCGTGAGCGCTGTCGATGCCGCCGCGGCCATCGCCGCCATCGACGTCGTCGCCCGTCCCCAGTCGACGCTCGATCTACATATTGCCCTAGACTCCCCCGTTACCGGCGAGGGTGTCGTGGGCTCCGTGCTACGCGTGTGCGCCCACGAGTACGCCACCGTCAACGTGACCTGCACGCAGACGCTCGACGATAGCTGGATCGCGCTCGACGACACCGGCCTGTTCCTGGACGAGGGCGCGCGCGTCAACGTGCAGCACACCGTCCTGGGTGCCGGTGCCAGCGCCACCGGCCTCGCCGGCGACCTGTTGGGCGATACCGCCAAGGTCACCATCGATACTGACTACCTGGGCGCCCGAGAGCAGGTGCGCGACTTTAACTACGAGCTGCGCCACCGCGGTCGCAAGACCGAGTGCGAGATCGACGCCAACGGCGTGCTGACCGGCACGTCCAAGAAGGTCTACCGCGGCACCATCGACCTCGTGCACGGCTGCAAGGGTGCAACCGGCACCGAGCGCGAGGCGGTGCTTTTGGCCAACAAGGGGGTCGACAACAAGACCGTCCCCGTCATCCTGTGCGACGAGGACGACGTCGCCGGCAACCACGGAGCCACCATCGGCCACGTCCGCGACGAGCAGCTGTTCTACCTCGCCTGCCGCGGCCTTGACCAAAACGCCGCCGAGGACCTGTTCGTCCGTGCCAAGCTGGAGGACGCCGCGCTTTCCGCCACCGACGAGCGCACCCGCGCCGCCGTCGTCCGCCTGGGCAACAACCTGATCGACAACTTTGAAGAGGAGCTCGCATGATCGACACCGAGCACGTTAAATGCGATACCTGTACCGCACCGGAGCCTATGGAGCTCGACGCCAGCGACGAGGCCTCGCGCGGCTGGCCTACCGTCGACATCGAGACCAATCCCTACAAGGCACAGTTCCCGCTGTTCCAGCAACACCCCGAGATCGCCTTCCTCGATAGTGCCGCCACCGCGCAGC
>CABUBZ010000024.1 GCA_902489945.1 uncultured Collinsella sp. | reverse complement strand
GGCGCGGTTCGTGCGCCCACGAACCTACAGCTGCTCGAGCATGGCGGTGCAACCGTCGAGCACGTCGCGGTAGGTGGCATCGAAGTTGCCGGTGTACCAGGGGTCGGCCACGTCGCCGGGGCGCTCGGTCCAATCGAGCAGGCGCGAGATCTTGCCGTCGGGGTCGTCGCCAAAGATGCGACGCAGGCCACGGGCGTTCTCGGCATCCATATAGACAATGTGATCCCAGTCGCCATACTCCGCGCGACGTACCTGACGCGCACGGTGGGCAACGACAGGAATTCCGACTTCACGCAGCTTGGCAACGGTGCCACGATGCGGCGGATTGCCGATCTCCTCGGTCGACGTTGCAGCGGAATCGATGACAAACTCCGCCTCGCGCCCAGCGCGGCGCACGAGCTCAGTAAACACCGACTCGGCCATCGTCGAGCGGCAGATGTTCCCATAGCAGATAAACAGTACGCATTGCATATGCGGTTTCCTTTCGATCGCCATCATCAAGCTCGAGTATCGTATCTGCGCCTACGCCTGCGCCCGCTTGCGCTCCCAGCGAGCCAATTTAATCGTCACCAGCGTGAGCGCCCAGGCCACAAGCGAGAACGCGGCTCCCACTGCGCCCACGTACGCAATGCCAACGCTGCTTACCACGGCGCCGCCCACTGCGGTGCCAAACGAGATGCCGACGTTAAACGCCATGGGCTCAACCGAACTTGCGAGTACCATCGACTTGGGATGGCGGCTGCGTGCCACGTCCATAAAGTGCGTGATGCACGACACCGAGAACAGGTACATGAGCAGCGCCAAGCTAAAGACAAAGACCAGCGCGAGCGGCATGGTGCCGCCCACAGCAAACAGCCCGAGCAGCGCCGCAGCCTGCAGCACAAACGTCACAAGCAGTGCCTTCATGCCAAAGCGCGCATCGATCCACCCGCCCAAGATGTTCGAGATCAGGCAGAACACGCCGTAGGCCATAAGCGTGGTACTGGCTTCGACCGTGCCCATGCCCAGCACCTGCTCAAGATAAGGCGTTACGTAGCCGTAGAACACATAGACCGACCCCACGCCAAACAAGAAGATGAGCATGCCGGTGATGATGCTCGGTTCGCGTAGGAGCCCCGCCTGCTCGCGGAAGGTGGCAGGCTCGTCGGTTTGCCCAGCGCGCGGCATAAATGCCACGAGCGCTCCGCAGATCAGAACGGCAAAGGTCAGCGTGCCGTACATGGCCACGTGCCAATCGAGCGTGTCGGCCACAAACTTGCCAATCGAGGTCACAAAGACCATCGCCACGGAAAACGCGCCGTACACGACCGAGATTGCAAGCGAAGTTTGCTGCGGGGACAGCAACTCGGGGATGTACGTCACGCCCACGGCGAGCAGCGCACCTGAGACAGAGCCCAGGACAATGCGCGAGATAAACAGCACCTGGAAGTTGGGCGCCAACGCCATGACCAGGTTGCCGAGCACAAAGACGATGCTGTAACACACGAGCAGCTGGTAGCGGCGGAATCGCCCCGTGCTGAGCGCAAGCACCGGCGTCGCGATGGCGTAGACGAGCGCAAACACGCTAATAAGTTGGCCCGCAGTGGCAAGCGATATGCCGAGTTCCGTCGCCAAGTCGCTTTCGATGCCGATGACCACGAACTCGGAGCAGCCGAGCGAGAATCCCAACAGCACGAGCAGCGCCAGGCAGAGCTTGGTGCGCGCGGGGGAGAGCGCGGCGGCGGTTGGCTTACTTTTAGGCGTGGTTGCGGCGGTCAAGGTTGTCACTCCAATGTCGCATGAATAAGCGGGATTCAATCCCTGCAACTCTAACAGAATGTGACAAAGGGACAGCCCCTTTGTCACATTGCGCTGCCAGCCAGTCGCCCAAACCATCACAACATTCGGCGAAAATCTCGAAATCGAGGAAAAGCGTCGAATGTTGTGATGGTTTTCCTGTCTGTGCCGGCGAGCTCCAGCGCCGTCTGGGGGTATAAGGCTAGCAAGTGTTTATTTGCGAGGCCTAAGGGGCGCCCCGTATGGATATCGATAACTTTGAATGGTGGTATAGCGAGGGCGAGGCTCCGGACGAGGAGTGGGACGAGCCCGCGCCGCGTGACGTGTCGAGCGACGAGGACGAGACCGGCAACGATGCCGCTGTCGAGCCTGACGCCGCCTCCGATGCCGCCGAACCCCTAACCTTTGAACAGGCCTGGGCCCAGGCCGAGGCCGATGAGGCTAAGGCCGATGCCACGGCCACGCTGGGTGAGCCGGCGGACATGTCCATCTCGCCGGCCAAGACCCCGCAGCCGCGCCATAACATCGACCCCGGCAGCACGGCATCCTTCAGCATACTCGACGTGCCCGCGCAGGGTGCTCAGGCGCCTGCGCCCACGCATCGCCCCGACCTGGCTCGCGAGGAAGACGCGGGCCGCCGCTCCCCGCTCGGTCCCATCCTCATCGCCTTCATGGCCGGCGTCATCGCTTGCTCGGCGATCGGAAATGTCTGGAGCCATGTGGAGCAACAGCGCAAAGATGCCGCCAAGGTCGAGATGTCTGTCGAGCAATCGCTCAGCCGCACGCGCTCGGTGCATGTGTCGGTCGAGGTCAAGGACGGTGCGACATGGGACACCGCCCGCGGCGACAGCCAGATGCTCATCCATATCGTGGGCCGCACACTCAGGGGGCAGGCGATTGACGAGTATCAATATGTCAACTCCGCTGGCGACGGCATCGAACTCAAGCCCGGCGACTACGAGCTCACGGTCGACGAGCCGCCCGTCGCCACCGATGGCACGCGCTTCCGCGCCTCAAAGCGCATGGTTCCCGTGAGCTTTAACTCGCAGGCGCCCGATACGGTCGACAGCACGCCGCAGGGCGGGTTCGACCTTTACGCAATCGCTCAATAACTGCGCCTGCCGCTTCTCCTTGCCGCCAAGAGTGGCACAATAGCCCTCGATACTATTGTTTACTTTTGGAGGAAGTAGCATGTCTACCGTCACCACCATCAAGCGCGGCGGCCTCACCGCGGCCATCGATTCCATGGGAGCCCAGCTCACGAGCCTTGCCCTCGACGGCAACGAGTATCTGTGGCAGGGCGACCCCGCCTTTTGGGGCAAGCATGCGCCCATTCTGTTCCCCATCGTGGGCTCACTGCGCAACAACACGGCGACGTCTGCGGCTGGCACCTGCGAGATGCCGCGCCACGGACTCGCGCGCATCGTCGAGCACAAGTTGGTCGAGGTCTCCGAGGACGGCTCTTCGGTAACTTACGAGATCACCGATACGCCCGAGTCGCTCAAGGCCTTCCCCTTCCACTTTAAGCTCAACATGACCTATGCCCTAACCGGCGACGCCACGCTCACGCAGACCTTTGCCGTCACCAACACCGGCGACGTGGACCTGCCGTTCTCGGTGGGCGGCCACCCCGCGTTTAACGTACCGGCTCCCGGTGCCGAGGACGAGGCATTCGAGGATTACGAGCTGGCGTTTACCGAGGCTTGGACCAACGAGGCCCCCATCATCACGCCCGATGGCCTCATGACGTTCGAGGGCAGCTACAAGGCGCCCGATAGCTCTGACGTGCTGCCCATCACGCACCGCAGCTTCGATAACGATGCCATCATGTTCACCGATACCCCGGGCTCCACGCTCACGCTGCGCGGCCGCAAGTCGGGCCACGGCGTCAAGATCGACTTTGAGGGCTTTAAGTACATCGGCGTGTGGTCTGCCGCCAACGACGCCCCGTTTGTGGCGCTCGAGCCTTGGACCGGTCACACCACCATGGACACCGAGGACGACGTTTTTGAGCACAAGGTCAACACCATCACCTTGGCTCCCGGCGCTACCGATAAACGTAGCTTTAGCGTCACGCTGCTCTAGAGGTTCCGCCGTTCTAACGAACGGCGGACCAGTCGACGCTGCGCGCCACCCAGAGCGACAATTTGTCATTCAAAAGGCGAGGCATGACCAGAAGGTCTATGCCTTGCCTTTTTCATGCCAACTTGTTCGCTCTGGGCGGCGCTCGCTGGCATTGCCAAAACATCGGCGTCGCCGTTTCCGTCAAGGGTTTGGTGCATGGGGGACAGGTTGCTTTGCGCCAATCGTCCTCGTGTGTCTATTAATTTTTCGCGCACATGCCGCGCTGCTGGTTGCGGGCGTATATCCTGTCTTATTGTCAGTAACGCAAAATAGGGAAGGCACCAGATGCAACCTCGGCAACAGCGCGGCATGCAGACCCAGCCGGTATGCAGCCGTCGCATCTTTTTGGGTAGCGCTCTCGCTGCGAGCGCTTCCGTCGTCGCCGGCGCGCTCGCCGGCTGTCAGCGCCCGTCCACGCTCAAGGTGGTTCAACCCACGACGGGTGGCGGTCGCGACGACCTGTCCGATTCCGTGATCGGCAAGGACAAGATCCGCATTGGTATGGAGGCGGCCTACGCCCCGTACAACTGGCAGGTTTCCGAAGCCAGTGAGTACACCATCCCCATCGACAACGTGCAGGGCGCCTATGCCGATGGCTACGACGTGCAGATCGCCAAGATCGTCTGCAAGGCCCTCGGTGGCGAGCCCGTTGCCGTCAAGCAGAGCTTCTCGGGCCTTATCGATTCGCTCAACAACGGCCAGATCGACCTCATCATCGCCGGTATGAGCGCCACGCCCGAGCGCGAAGAGTCCGTCGGCTTCTCCGACCCGTACTTCATTGGCTACTTTGGCCTGTTCGTAAAAGAGGGCTCGCCCTACCAAAACGCGACCAAGCTCAGCGACTTTAGCGGTGCCACGGTACTCGGCCAAAAGGACACCATGCTCGACACTGTCATCGACGAGATCCCGGGCGTCGTCCACAAAAACCCGGTCGACTCCGTCCCCACGGTGTTCTCGAATCTGCTGCAGGGCACGTGCGACGCCGTGACCTACAACACCGAGAACGAGAAGGGCTATATGGCCCAAAACCCGGGTATCGTCCCTATTCATTTTGCCGAGGGCGAGGGCTT
Organism: uncultured Collinsella sp.; assembly: GCA_902489945.1. Classification (GTDB taxonomy): domain Bacteria; phylum Actinomycetota; class Coriobacteriia; order Coriobacteriales; family Coriobacteriaceae; genus Collinsella. The sequence goes on along the minus strand of CABUBZ010000024.1, from coordinate 25,248 downwards.
TAAGCAGGAGGTCACGGCAAACGTCGGCTGCCGCAAGGGCTCGGATAAGCTGCTTAAGCTCATCGACAAGACGCTCAAGGGCGTCAGCCAAGAGGAACGCGACCAAATGTGGGACGCGTGCCTCGATCGTCAGCCGGCATAGGGAGGCAGCATGAAAACCATCAATCGTCTGGCCTCCTTCATCAAGGCCGACCACCGTTATGTGTACCTGGGCACGAGCGTTATCGCAGCGCTCGGCCTAGCGTTTAGCCAACGCAACCCCACGCCGATGAGCTTCTTGGCCCCCACCGGTATCTTCCAAGACTGCCTCTGGGCAATCCTTTGGGCTTGGCTCGTCGTGTCGGCGTCGGCGCTGGTCACCAAGCTCATGCATTGGAACGACTATCGCGAAACGTCGCCGTTCGCATCCGAGCGCTTCCGTCGCGGCGCGCGCCTGGGCAGCTATGTCGTCGTTGCTATTGCGGCGATCTTCTTTGTCGACCGTTGCGTCATGTCATTTATCGACCTGGTGCAGGTGAGCATTGTCTCGGACTCCAACCCCAGCGACTTTTTGTCGAGCCTGGTCTACATGACCTACAAGAGCGGCGACTTCTTTATCCGCGGCATCGAGATCACCATCGCACTTGCGACCTTCGGTACCGTCATCGCCTTTTTCCTGGCGCTGCTCTTTGTGTTCCTGCGTATTCAGACGTTCGATCGCGTGGACAACGACCTGGTGCGCTTCTTTAAGAGTATCGGTCGCGGCTTTGCGACCATCTACTCCACCATCGTGCGCGGCACGCCCATGATGGTCCAGGGCCTGCTCATCTATTACGCGGGCTTCACCGTTTTGCGCGGCATGGGCTTCGAGACCGCCCAGGCCAACCAGATTTGGAGTACCTTCACCGCCGGCCTCGTCACCATCTCGCTCAACTCCACCGCCTACATGATGGAGGTCCTGCGCGGCGGCATCGAGTCCATCGATCCCGGCCAGGCCGAGGCGGCGCGCTCGCTGGGCCTGTCGCAGTGGCAGGCTATGCGCAAGGTCGTGTTCCCCCAGGGCATTAAAAACGCGATTCCGGCGCTCACCAACGAGCTCATCATCAACATCAAGGATTCGTCGGTGCTTTCGGTCATCGGCGTGTTCGACTTCATGTACGCCACCACCACTGTCGCCGGCGTGTACTACCGCCAGATGGAGGTCTACTGCGTGGCGCTCGTGGTCTACCTGATCCTGACGCTCGTGGCGAGCCGCCTGCTCGAGGCCTTTGGCAAAAAGCTCGGCGCCGAGGCTCCGGCAACGCTGCCCAGCTCCAACTAGGCTCAAGACGAGGAGAATCATCATGGCAGATACCGCCACTACCGGCACCGCGGCCGCCGCACAGACCAATGAGCCGCTCATCCGCGTCGAGGGCCTGCGTAAGAGCTTCGGCTCGCTCGAGGTGCTCAAGGGCATCGACCTGTCCGTCAATCCCGGCGAGGTCGTCACCATTATCGGCGCCTCGGGCTCGGGCAAGTCGACCTTCCTGCGCTGCCTCAACCTGCTCGAGACCCCGGACGCGGGCCAAATCTGGTTCCACGGCCAGGACCTTACGGCCGAGCGCTGCAATATCAATAAACTCCGCGAGGACATCGGCATGGTGTTCCAGGGCTTTAACCTGTTCAACAACATGGACGTGCTCGACAACTGCACGCTCGCGCCCGTCACGCTCAAAAAGATGAGCAAGGCCGAGGCCGAGAAGGTCGCGATGGAGCATCTGACGAGCGTGGGGCTCGAAAAGTTCGCGCACGCCGCCGTGGGTCGCCTGTCCGGTGGCCAAAAGCAGCGCGTGGCCATCGCGCGCGCCCTGTGCATGAATCCGCAGATCATGCTGTTCGACGAGCCGACCTCCGCACTCGACCCCGAGATCGTGGGAGAGGTGCTCGAGGTCATGCGCAAGCTTGCGGCCGACGGCATGACCATGGTCGTCGTCACGCACGAGATGGCCTTTGCCCGAACCGTGTCCGACCGCGTGGTCTTTATGGACAAGGGCGTAGTGCTCGAGGACGCCGCGCCGGCCGAGCTCTTCGGCAACCCCAAACACCAGCGCACTCGCGAGTTCCTCTCTCGTTATCTCGAGGACAAATAACCGACCGCAAACGCTTGCGTTGCAGGGCCGCTCCCGTGGGGCGGCCTTTGTCGTCACAATCGAAAGGATGTCATGGCCGAGGTTTGGCGCTTCTTTGCGCATGAGGACGATTTTGCCGATATAGACGAGGCAGGCGCGTGCGAGCGCTTGGGCCGCGTGCTGTCGTTTCCGACCATCTCGAGCATGGATGCCGAGGCGGTGAACTGGCAGCCGTTCGACGACCTGCGCGCCTATATGCAGCAGGCCTGGCCGCACGTATTTGCGGCGGGCGAGGTCGAGCTTATCAATCATTCGCTGCTGGTGACACTTAGCGGTTCCGACCCTGCCCTCAAGCCCGTTATGCTCATGGGCCACATGGACGTGGTCCCCGTGGTGCCGGGTACCGAGGCCGACTGGACGCACGCCCCCTTTAGCGGGCACGTGGACGACACCTACATTTGGGGTCGCGGCGCGATCGACATGAAGGACCAGGTCGCAGGCATTCTCGAGGCTGTCGAGTATGCGCTGGCGCACGGTTGGCAGCACGAGCGCACGCTGCTCCTGGCCTTTGGCCAGGACGAGGAAACCACGCAGTACGGCGCAGGCACCATCGGCCGCGCGCTCGAGGAGCGCGGTGTTGAGCTCGAGTTCCTGATCGACGAGGGCGACTACCGCATCGTTTCGGATGCCGAGTACAGCGCGGGCGAGGGTTGGCTCATGCACGCCGACCTCGCGGAGAAGGGCTATGCCGATATCGTGCTCAAGACAAAGAGCGCGGGTGGACATTCTTCCAATCCCTACGGCGGCACGTCGCTCGAGGTGCTCAGCCGTGCCATCACCGCAATCTGCGATATCGAGTGGCCGACGCGCGTGACCGATTTGCTTGCCGCCCAGCTCGTCGAGCTGGGGCTCTACACGGCGGATGAAATTGCCGCCAACGGGGGCGCCATTGTCCGCGATTGCCTCGCCAGCAAGAAGCTCTATCCGCTGGTGACGACCACCTGCGCACCCACGCAGATTGAGGGTGGCAGCACCGGCGCCAACGTAATGCCGCAGGATATGTGGGCCAACATCAACTTCCGCATGCTCGAGGGCACGAGCGTGGCCGACGTTGTGGCGCGCTGCCGTGAGGCGGTTGCCGGGGCGGACCTTGCCGGTCGTGTCGAAGTGGAGCTAGGCCCCGGCAGCTCCGAACCCTCGCCGTCCCCGCGCATCGGTGGTCCCGGCCTCGAGGCGGTTCGCTCCATCGCCGCCCGCTATTTCCGTGATCCAAAGGAGACGGAGGAAAATGGATCATTCGAGCCAGTGGCAATTGTGCCCTCGACCGTGATCGGTGCGACCGACGCTGCCAACTACCAGCACATTTGCCCTGAGTGCATTCGCTTCTCGGCCTTTGTGGTTGATGACGACGAGTGTGATCGCGGCGTCCACGGCACCAACGAGCGCATCACCCGCCGCGCCTACCTCCAGGGCATCCGCTTTCTCGTTGCTCTACTCCAAACGCTCTAGCCAAAAAGCAAGCCCTTGGTGCAATGGGGTCAGGTTTGTTTGCACCAATCAATCCGTGCGGGTTATATGCAGGTTTGCCTGCGCACGCTATCATGTATGGGTTAGACCGCAACTATGTACCCCATACACGAAGGGATGCGCATGTATCTGAAGATCGACATGTTCTAGCCGGGCTTACCCCCGCAGTGGCGCCATGCGCCCCATCAACTCTGCCGATTTTCACCTTCACGCATATAAAGGAGTCCTGCCATGCGCGACAAGCTCGAAAAGATCATCAAGGCCTACGAGGAGCTCGAGAAGAAGCTCTCCGACCCGGCCGTCGCCTCCGATATCAAGGAGTTTACGCGTCTCAACAAGGAGTACGCGCACCAGTCCGACCTCATTGCCGCCTCGCGCGAGTACATCGGCGCGCTCGATGACATCGAGGCCGCCAAGGAAATGCTGCACGATACCACCGATGCCGATGAGAAGGAGATGCTCCAGATGGACATCTCCGAGAACGAGGCCAAGCTTCCCCAGCTCGAGGAAGACATTAAGTACATGCTCATCCCGAGCGACCCCAACGACGACAAGAACACCATCGTCGAGATCCGCTCCGCCGCCGGTGGCGACGAGGCGGCCATCTTCGCCGGCGACCTGTACAAGATGTACCAGCGCTTTTGCGAGTCGCGCGGCTGGAAGACCACCGTGCTCGATTCCAGCCCCAGCGAGGCCGGCGGCTTTAAGTCCATCGAGTTCAAGGTCGAGGGCGACCGCGTCTACTCCGTCATGAAGTTCGAATCCGGCGTGCACCGCGTCCAGCGCGTTCCCAAGACCGAGTCCCAGGGCCGCATCCAGACCTCAACGGCAACCGTCGCCGTGCTTCCCGAGGCCGAGGAGATCGACGTCCAGATCAACCAATCCGATCTGCGCATCGATACCTACTGTGCCTCCGGCCCTGGTGGTCAGTGCGTTAACACCACCTACTCCGCCGTGCGCATCACCCACCTGCCCACCAACACCGTTGTGCAGTCGCAGGAGCAGCGCTCCCAGATTCAGAACCGTGAGGTCTGCATGCAGATGCTGCGCGCCCGTCTGTACGAGATGGAGCTCGAGAAGCAGCAGGCCGAGCTCGGCGCCGAGCGCCAGAGCCAGATTGGCCACGGCAACCGTTCCGAGAAGATCCGTACCTATAACCAGCCCCAGGATCGCGTGACCGATCACCGTATCGGCTTCAACTCCACCTACAACGGCGTCCTTCTGGGCGATCAGCTCGGCACTGTCATCGAGGCACTTGCCGCCGCCGAGCGAGCCGAGAAGCTGGCACAGGCCGTGTAGTGGGTTACGCGGTTTTACCAAACCGCGTAACGGCTCGACGCTGCAAACGCCCCTAAGCGGCAAACTGACGTTCAATCGTCGGTCGCGTACCGAAGTACGCTTCCCTCCTCTTTCACGTCACCTTGCTCGCTTAGGGGCGTTTTCGCTGACTTATGCTCAACCTGCGGCGCCTTAGAGGTGGTCATTGGGGACGTTCTTAAACGACTAGGTTGGGCTTATTGCTTTGAGATGTTATTCAATCGTCTTTGATAGACTTTAAGCTGTCTACCTGCTGAAAGCAATTAACGGTATGCATCTGCAATTGAAAATATTGCTCGAAAAATCGTCCAAGAAGTCGCGGGGTGATTTTTGACGCGTTGCGCGTCAAGTGATGTGGCAAGCGTTTGGTTAGATATTGGTTAGTTTTGGGGCAACCTTGCCAAAAGCTTGACGAATGCAAATCTAGACGTCGGCGAATGAACACTTTGAGCGAGCCCGGTGCAAAATTCTGGGCTGATTCTCGATAATCGCCTTCAATCGTCTCTTGCCAAGCGCTGGCCTCGCGTACAATCTGCTCCGACATTCGCGCGCCGCCTGGCGCTTAAGAGGGGAGGACCCCATGGCAAACGAGATCTGGACCATCAAGCGTTGTCTCGAGTGGACCAAGGAGTACCTGGCCGAGCGCGGTGAGGAGCATCCCCGTCTTTCTGCCGAATGGCTGCTGTGCGCAGCCACGGGTCTGGCGCGCATCGACTTATATATGCGTATGGACGAGACGCTCGATGCGGCGCAGCTCGAGACCATGCACGCGGCGGTCGTCCGCCGCGCCAAGGGCGAGCCGCTGCAGTACATCACCGGCAGCACGCAGTTCCGCATGATCGACGTCGCGTGTGCCCCCGGCGTACTCATTCCGCGTCCCGAGACCGAGATGCTCGTCGAGGAAGTCCTCAATTATCTGGATGCCGAGGTGCTGAGTCCCGAGGCTGCCGCCCGTCAGCGCGTTGAGCTGCCCTGGAACGATGAAGTCGAGCAAGCGCGCAAGGCCGAAGCCGCATTGGCCGACGAGCGAGCGACGGCCGAGCGCCGTGCCGCCAACCTCACAGCTGCCGACGAGGCGGCGTTGGGTAGCGATGTACTGGGCAGCCGCGCCTATGCCGAGGAACTGGCCGATCGCGAGGCCGAGGAAGCCGCCGCGCAGGCAGCAGAGACCGAGGCCGAGGAGGCCGCTGAGCCCGAGCTCGACGAATACGGCATTGCCATCGAAGGCGCCGACCACGAGGCGTCTCTGACGGAGGATGCCGCCGCGCCCGCTCCGGTCGAGCCCCGCACTGCCCGCGTTCTCGAGGTCGGCTGCGGCACGGGCTGCATCTCGCTTTCCCTTGCCTGGGAGCGCTGCGGGCATGTCGTCTGCACCGCTACCGATATCGAGCCGCGTGCCATCGACCTGGCCACCAAAAACCGCGACGCGCTCGGGCTTACGTCCGATGAGGTCGCCTTCAACCTCACAAACCTGGTGAGCTCTATCCCCCGCGAGGAATGGGGCACCTTCGACGTGCTCGTCTCCAACCCGCCCTACATTCCGACTGACGTCATGCGCTCGCTACCGCACGAGGTCAAGGACTTCGAGCCCGATTTGGCGCTCGAGGGCGGTGCCGACGGCCTCGATATCTTCCGCCGCCTGCTCAATGCGGCGCCCTATATGCTGCGCGCCGGCGGCCTGTTTGCCTGCGAGCTCTACGAGGGCGCCCTCGACGCCGCCGCCGAGCTCTGCCGCCAGGCGGGTCTCTCGGACGTGCGCATCGTCCGCGACCTTACCGATCGTCCCCGCATCGTTCGAGCCATCGTCACCGAGCCCAAACAGCGCCAGTAACATTTATTAACTGGTTAGCAAAAATTATAAAGTAGTTTATAATTAGGACGGCTGAAAGAGGTCGGCCCATGCAACCTCCTACCTTTCGGGAAATCATTGCCCTACTCAAGCACGATGGATTCGTGAAGGTCGCGCAAGTCGGTAGTCATGCTAAGTATGTTTCTGGTGACCGCGTTGTCACCGTGAACGGTTCTGGTGGTGATCGACCAAAGAAGGGCACGTGGGCAAGTATTCGTCGCCAAGCTGGATGGTAGTTGGAGGCAAAATGAGGCAGCGATTTACCTATGACTGCGTTCTCATAAAAGAAGACGACGGTTACTGCGCTAGCTTCCCGCAGATTCCCGGCGCCTTTGCCGATGGCGATACGCGCGAAGAAGCGATTGCCCATGCCACCGAGGCACTGATGGCGTTTTTGGCCGACGACCTCAACAACGGTTTGACTCCGGCAGGGTACGAACGCTCGGCCGAGGTCGTGACCCTTTCAGTCGAAATCGACCACGAGGACGCTCGGGAAGCGGCGTGCCGAACATTTAAAGACGCAGCTCTGGACCTCAAAGTTTCCGCTCCGCGGATTACCGCGCTGGTCAAAGCCGGAAAGCTCGATGTTGAACTCGTCGACGGCCGTCGGATGATAACGATAGACAGCATCGAGCGCTACGCCGCCCAAGAACGCCACGCCGGCAGGCCAAAGAAGTTCGTCGCAGTCCAATAACCCCCTCACTTTCACCGACTACTAGAGCCGCTCACCAAACCAACATGCGCTCTGGGCAAATAGGTTGAACGTTTCGTGCGAGAATGCCCCACAGTAAATAAACTTGCACCAGAGCGTAAGGGGCTGGCATACACATGCAGACGGTCTATCGGGTATTCGAGGGAACGCGTGAGCCGCATCGGCTCGCCGTCGAGCGTACGGCCGAGCTACTCGGTCGCGGTGGCCTGGCGCTTATTCCAACCGAGACGGTCTACGGTGTCGCCGTGGCAGTCAACGTCTTCTCGGATGCCGTTCCACAAGATACAAGTGAACCTCTGCCGTGGCCGCGCGATCCGCAGGTCACCGTCAACGGCGCCGCGGTCCCCGCACTCGGTACCGGCTATCGTCGTATCTTTACCCTCAAGCAGCGCGAGCTCACGCAAACGGTTGCCTGGCTGGTTGATGATGCCGAGGCACTCGATCGCTATGGCGTGGATATCCCTCATGAGGCCCGCGTGCTCGCCCGACGATGCTGGCCGGGTGCCCTGACTATCGTGGTCAAGGCGGCCCCCTGCGTGCCGACCTTTATGCGCGCCGCCGACGACACGGTGGCACTTCGCGCTTCGGCCTCGCCCGTGGTGCAAGCGCTCATCCGCGCCTGCGGCAGCCCTCTTGCCTGCACCAGCGCCAATACGCATGGCACGCCCGCGCCGGCAAGCTTTGCCGACGTTGAGGACCGTATTCTGGAGGGGGTTGATCTGGCCGTCGACGCGGGCGAGACCCCGTGCCGCGACGCTTCGACCATCGTGACGTTTAAGCATGGCGAGCTTCAGATCCTGCGCCAAGGCGCACTTCCCGCATCAGAGATCGAGCGGGTTCTGTCCGACCCGATGCAATAGAAAGGTGTAAGCGATGTCGTTGAATCTGGGCAGCCTGGGCATGGAAGATGCCTCGTTTAACTTTGGCGGTTCCTACATCATGGCGCTCGACTGCGGCACCACCTCGGTGCTCGCGACCATCGTCGACGAGTACGGCTGCATTGTCGCCCAGGCACGTCGTAGCGTCAAAACCAGCTTCCCGCGCCCCGGCTGGGTGGAGCAGGATCCCACGGAGGTGCTTGCCAGCCAGATCGGCGTGATGATGGAGGTCCAGTTTAAGAGCGGCATCCATTCCGATCGCATCGCCGCCATCGGTATCTCCAACCAGCGCGAGACCACGGTGGTGTGGGACCGCGTGAGTGGCCAGCCTATCTACAACGCCATCGTGTGGCAGTGTCGCCGCACCGCCTCGACAATCGATAAACTGGCCGAGCAGGGCCGCGAGGAGCTGGTGCGTTCCCGCACCGGCCTTACGCTCGACCCGTATTTCTCGGCCTCCAAGGTGCAGTGGATTCTCGACAACGTCGACGGCGCGCGCGAGAGCGCGGCAGCGGGCGACCTCATGTTTGGCACCATCGATACCTGGCTCATCTATAACCTCACCGGCGGCCAAACCTTCGCCACCGACTACACCAACGCCAGCCGCACGGCGCTTTTCAATATTCATACGCTGGACTGGGACGATGACCTGCTGGCTCTCTTCGACATCCCGCGTGCCATGATGCCCGAGGTCCGTTGGAGCGCCGGTGACTACGGCCGCGTAGCGAGCGACATCATGACCAACATGCCGCCCATCATGGGTGTGGCGGGCGACCAGCAGGCGTCGCTGTTCGGTCACTGCTGCTTCCATCCCGGCCAGACCAAAAACACCTATGGCACGGGCTGCTTTATGCTCATGAATACCGGCGACGAGATCGTCGAATCCAAGAATGGCCTGGTCTCCACCATCGGTATCGCTGCGGACGGCAAGGTCAGCTATGCGCTCGAGGGCTCTATTTTTGCCGCCGGCTCAACGATGAACTGGCTGCGCGACAACATGGGCGTTATCTCCAACGTATCCGAATCGGCACAGCTCGCCTCCTCGATCGGCGATAACGAGGGATGCTACTTTGTCCCCGCTTTTGCGGGCTTGGGTGCACCTTGGTGGGACGCGCACGCCCGCGGCATCGTATGCGGTCTGACTGGAGCTTCGACTCGAGCGACCATCGTGCGCGCCGCTTGCGAGTCCATGGCCTATCAGAGCTATGACGTGCTGCGTGCCATGGAGCAGGATGTGGGTCTTTCGATTGAGCGCCTGTCCGTCGATGGCGGTGCCTCGCGCAACGAGTTCATCATGCAGTTCCAGGCAGACTTGCTGGATATCCCTGTACTGCAATGCGAGACGGTGGAGACCACGGCAATCGGTGCCGCGTACTTGGCGGGTCTTGCGGTTGGGTATTGGGAGGATCTGGAGGAGCTGGAGCAAAACGCCCAGATCGTCAAGACGTTCCATCCCCATATGTCCGTTGAGCGTCGCGAGCGCAACCTGGACGGTTGGCACGATGCGGTCAGGCGTTCGCTCAGCACCACTCAGTAGGGTTGTGACGGAGCGTTCGATACAACAAACCGCTAAACTTATGCATGGCGGGCGGCGGCAACATCGCTGTGCGTCATGTCAGCAAGGTCGTTTTGCGGCCGCAACGAAAGGGGCAATCAACCCATGACCGTTACCTACGATGCGTCCCGCGTGACTCTTGTCGACCATCCGCTCGTCCAGCACAAGTTGTCGATCCTGCGCGATAAGTCGACCGGCACCAACCAGTTCCGCCAGCTCGTGCGCGAGCTCGTGCTTTTTGACGGCTACGAGGCCATGCGCGACCTGCCCATGGAGGATGTCGAAGTCGAGACTCCCATCACCACTGCCACGTTTAAGCAGCTTGCCGGCAAGAAGCTCGCCATCGTCCCCATTCTGCGCGCGGGCCTTGGCATGGTCGACGGCATCCTCGACCTGGTGCCCTCTGCCCGCGTGGGCCACATTGGCATGGAGCGCGACGAGGTCACCCACGAGCCGCATGAGTATTACTGCAAGATGCCCAGGGATATCGACCAACGTATCTGCCTGGTCGTCGATCCCATGCTCGCCACGGGCGGTTCTGCCGAGATGGCTATCGGCTATCTGCGCGAGCGCGGTGTCAAGGACATTCGCATGCTGTGCATCGTCGCGGCCCCCGAGGGCCTCAAGTCGCTGACCGAGAAAGACCCCGACGTGCATATCTATACCTGCGCCATTGACGACCACCTCAACGAGGCCGCCTACATCGTCCCCGGCCTGGGCGATGCCGGCGACCGCATCTACGGCACGCTGTAGTCTCTGGGCCAAACCGGCTAACGTCGAAAATACGAAGAAACGGTGCGCGCGGACAAATAAAAGGCGACCGCGCTCACCCCTGTTAACGGACGTTTCGCCCCGCAGGGTACGGAAAAACGCGTTACCGTAGCTACGGGATAAAGAAGGTCTTAAGAAAACGTACAGCTGCGTATTAACCGATGCTTTTTCGGTTGTACTTTAGCGATTGGCTCGTACAATAGTCACCAATGTTTGGCGGGAACTGTTCTGGGAAGCGTTAAAAGAGGAAAGTGAGGACGCCAGTGTTTCAGATAGCCGATCTGCTCGCTATCGTTGCAGGCGCCATCGCGGGCGCAATTGCCTTCCTTCCCTTTGTTTTTACGCTCAAGCCGGTTCTTGACGATAAGCAGAATGCGGACATGCTCAAGGGCATGGTGAGTCTGGCGGTCTCGGCGGTCGCCCTGCTCGTCTTTACCTTGGTTGTGTTTGCGTTGTTCGGAGAGGCATTTCGCATGTTCCTCCTGGGCGAGGCGATCGGCTTCGTGGTCTTTATGGCCGCCTGCACGGTTCGCGTCGCCAAGGCGCTGCGAGATCCTCATGAGGTCGAAAGGTAAGTCGTGGAAATTTTTGAAAAGCTGCCTGATGAGATTAATCATCTGGTCAGCGAGTTCAGCTCCACCCCCGTCGTGGGCGATCTGAGCTGCGGCATCACGCAGTACTCGTTCTGGCTGATCGTCTCCACGATCGTGCTCCTGATCGTCCTGGCCGTGTTCAAGAAGAAGCAGACCCTGGTTCCCAAGGGCTTCTTCGTCAACGGTTTCGAGTACATCATCGAGTACGTCGAGAACGATATCGGCAAGGGCGTCGTGGGTGAGAACTGGAAGAAGCACTTCCCGTTCCTGTGCTCGCTTTTCCTGTTCATCCTGATCAATAACATGATCGGCCTGATCCCGGGAATGAAGCCCGGCACCGGCGCAATCGGCTCCACCGCCGCGCTCGCCATCTTCGCCTTCGTGTACTTCATCTACTACGGATGCAAGGCTCACGGCGTGATCGGCTACATCAAGAGCCTCGCCCCGCAGGGCGTGAGCTTCCCGATGAACGTGCTTGTGTGGGTCGTCGAGCTTTTCTCGACCTTCCTGCGCCTCATCACGCTCGCCGTCCGTCTGTTCTGCAACATGTTCGCAGGACACGTGGTCATGGGCTCGTTCGCCATCATGGCGAGCATGTTCATGCAGCCGCTGCTTCAGCAGGTTTCCGCGGCCCACGCCGTCGGCGCCCTGCCTTCGCTGGCCTGGCTTGCCATCCTCATCCTGATCTATGCGATCGAGCTTGTGGTCGGCGCCATCCAGGCTTACGTCTTCACGGTCCTTACCGCCGTGTATGTCTCCGAGGCAGAGGAGGTCGCGGAGGAGGAGTAGTCTTCCGTTCGCGCCTTAAAGGTAAGGCAATTCGTTAAACCGCCGGTGCCCGTACCCATGGAGCCCGGCAGTTATAAAAAGGTTATCCTGCGTGAAATAAGACACGCACGACAAAGGAGGAATCGTGGGAGTTATCGGTTACGGTCTCGGTGTTATCGGCGCTGGTCTTGCTATCGGCCTGTCTGCTCTGGGCGCTACGGGTGCTATGGCCCGTCAGCCTGAGGTCCAGGGCCGCGTGTTCACCGTCTTCATCATGGGCTCCGCCTTCGGCGAGGCTCTGGCTCTGATCGGCTTCGTTGTCGCGCTGATCGTTAAATAGCACGGAGCGTCAAGTATGAATCTTTCATCCCAGAAGAGCGCGATCGCACTCTCCGCGTCCGCGGCCGCGCTGCTCATGCCGGTATCCGCGTTCGCCGAGGACGGCGCTGCCGGTGCGGACATCCTCATCCCTAAGATGGCGGAGTTCATCCCGGCGCTCATCGCCTTCCTGATCATCTGGATCGTGCTGGCCAAGGTCGCCCTGCCGGGCATCATGAAAACCATGGAGGAGCGCGGCAAGAAGATCGAGGAGAGCCTCGACGAGGCCGAGAAGACCAAGCAGGAGGCCATCGCCAAGCGCGCTGAGTCCGACTCGATCGTCACCGACGCCCGTCGTCAGGCTGCCGACATCGTTCTCGAGGCCCGTAAGGACGCCGAGTCCGAGCGCGCCCGTATCATCGAGGCTGCTCACAAGGAGGCCGAGGAGATCATCGCCAAGGCCCATACGACCGTCGAGGACGAGCGCAAGTCCATTTACGCCGGTGCCGCGAGCTCCATCGCCGACCTGTCCGTTGCCGTCGCCACCAAGATCGTGGGCGAGGCACTCGAGGACGATGCCGAGCAGAAGAAGCTCATCGAGCGCTACATCCAGGAAGCAGGTAGCCTGAATGCCGACTAGCCGCTATCAGGACAAGGTGCTCGAGACCTACGCGCGCTCCCTTCTGGAAGCCGCTAAGGCCGAGAATCATGTGTTCGAGGACCTCGAGATGATCGAGCGCTTGGCTTCTGCCAGCCCCGAGATCATCGCCGTGCTCGACACCATGTCCAAGCGCGACCAGCTCGACCTTCTTCCCAAGGTGGCAGCTGCCTTTAAGTATGTTGCCGAGGAAGACGAGGATGTAGTGGGCGTGACCGTCACCACGGCGATCCCGCTCGACGACGAGCTGCGTCAAACCATCACTAAGAAATGCGAGCAGGACTTCGGCCGCAAGGTATTCCTTATCGAGCAGGTCGACCCGTCTATCGTGGGCGGCCTGGTGCTCGAGGCCCGCGGCGAGCGTCGTGACATTTCCGTCAAGACGCAGCTGCGCATCGCGCAGGAGACCCTCGCAAACTCTGCTAATTCGTACGGAGGTGAAGCCTAATGTCCGAAACCCTCAATGCCCAGGATATCGCCAAGAAACTGCAAGAGCAGCTCACGAGCCTCTCCGCGACGGTCGATACGCATGAGGTTTCAACGGTCGACGAGGTAGGCGACGGCATCGCGCGCGTCTCCGGTCTCAAGAGCGCCATGGCAGGCGAGCTTCTGGAGTTCAAGAGCTCCGATACCGGTGAGACCGTCTTCGGCCTTGCCCAGAACCTTGACCGTGACGAGGTCGGCGCCGTTCTGTTCGGCGCCGTCGACTCCATCAAGGAAGGCGACGAGTGCCGCACCACTGGCCGCATTATGGATATCCCCGTGAGCCGTGCCATGCTCGGCCGCGTCGTCAATCCGCTCGGCCAGCCCATCGACGGCCTGGGCGACATCGTCGCCACGCACCGTCGCCCCATCGAGTTCAAGGCTCCCGGCGTCATCGATCGTACCCCGGTGTGCGAGCCGGTTCAGACCGGTCTGCTCGCTATCGACTCCATGGTGCCTATTGGCCGCGGTCAGCGTGAGCTCATCATCGGCGACCGTAAGACCGGTAAGACCGCCATCGCCATCGACGCTATCCTCAACCAGCGCGGCAAGGGCATGGTCTGCATCTATGTCGCCATCGGCCAGAAGGCCTCCACGGTTGCCAACATCCGCGAGACCCTCGCTCAGCACGGTGCGCTCGACTACACCATCATCGTTTCGGCCACCGCTGCCGATTCCGCCCCTATGCAGTACATCGCGCCTATGGCCGGTGCCGCTATCGGCGAGTTCTTCATGTACAACGGCGAGGACGGCAAGCCCGCCAGCGAGACCAACCCCGGCGGCCACGTGCTCGTCATCTACGACGACCTGTCCAAGCAGGCTGTGGCCTACCGTCAGATGTCGCTGACGCTGCATCGTCCGCCCGGACGCGAGGCCTATCCTGGCGACATCTTCTACCTGCACTCTCGTCTGCTCGAGCGTGCCGTCAAGATGTCCAAGAAGAACGGTTACGGCTCCATGACGGCACTGCCGATCATCGAGACCCAGGACGGCGACGTCTCGGCCTACATTCCGACCAACGTCATTTCCATTACCGATGGTCAGATCTACCTGCAGTCCGAGCTCTTCTTCCAAGGTCAGCGCCCGGCAGTCGACGTGGGCATCTCCGTGTCCCGCGTCGGTGGCGATGCGCAGACCAAGGCCATGAAGCAGGTCGCCGGCAACCTCCGTCTGGACCTCGCTTCGTACCAGGAGCTCGCTGGCTTTACGCAGTTCGGCTCCGACCTCGACGAGGCTACTCAGAAGCAGCTGACCCATGGTGCTCGCATGACCGAGCTCCTGAAGCAGCCGCGTTACAAGCCGTTTGAGGTTGGCGAGCAGATCGTTACGCTGTTCGCTGGCAACGAGGGCTTCCTGGATGACCTGGAGATCGCCGACGTGCTGCCCTTCCGTGCCGAGCTCATCGAGTACATGGACAATGGCTTTGGCTCGCTGCTCGACAAGGTTCGCGCCAAGAAGATCGATGATGACACCAAGGCTGAGCTCTTGCGCGTCATCGGCGACTTCAAACAGCAGTTCATGGCCAAGCACCATTCGGATGTTTCTGGATCAGAGGAGAACTAAGCCCCATGGCCAACCTTCGCGACATTAAGAAGCGAATCTCCTCGGTTACCACGACCAAGCAGATCACGCGCACGATGGAGATGGTCTCTACGGCCAAGATCCGTCGTGCCCTCGATCGCTCCAAGCAGGCCGAGCCCTATAAGGAGGCGCTGACCGACGTCATGTTGACGGTCGCCGGTGACGCCTCCTGTTCGGGCACCGATCCCATGCTGCAGAAGCATGAGAGCGTCAAGCATGGCCTGATTGTCGTTATTGCCTCGGACCGCGGCCTTGCCGGCGGTTTCAATACGACGGTGGAGCGCACGGCCGAAAAGCTCGCCGCTTCTTGGGCGAACGACGGCATCGAGTGCGAGATCATCGCGTGCGGGCGCAAACCGGCCACGTATTTCCGTGACCGTGCAAACGTCGTCATGCACTTTGAGGGCAATTCCTCTGAGCCCGATTTCAATCAGGCCCGCATGATCTCCTCTCATATCTGCGATGCGTATCGTGCCGGTGAGCTTGACCGTGTCGAGCTTGTCTACCACCACGCCAAGAACCGCGTGGATCAGGAGCTTCGCGTCGAGCATCTGTTGCCGCTCGACCCCGAGATGATCGCTATGGCCCACGGTCCGCGTAAGAACGAGACCGACGCCCCTAAGCGCATCTCGTCCACGTTCGAGTTCGTGCCCTCTCCCGAGCACGTTCTCGGCAAGCTTGCGCCGTCTTATATCCTGACGGTCATCTACCAGGCCCTGATCGATTCGGCGGCTGCCGAGCAGGGTGCACGCCGCAAGGCCATGCACTCCGCGACGGAAAACGCCACCGCGATCATCTCGACCCTTACCCGCACGTATAGTCGCGTGCGCCAGGCTTCGATCACGACCGAGATTAACGAGATCGTCGGCGGAGCCTCAGCATTGGAGGAACAGTAATGGCTAATAACACCGTAAAGCTTGCGGTCGAGGAAGCCACCAAGAAGACGACTGCCGGTGATGGTCGCATCGTGCGAATCATCGGCCCTGTCGTCGACGTCAAGTTTGACGGCGCGGTGCCCCCGATCTACAACGCGCTCACGGTCGAGGCCGAGACCCCGATCGGTCATCTGAGCACGATCCTCGAGGTCGAGAGCCAGCTTCCGGGCGGCGTCGTCCGCACGGTCGCCATGTCCTCGACCGACGGCCTGCAGCGCGGCCTCATCGCCACCGATACCGGTGAGCCCATGAAGATGCCCGTTGGTCCCAAGACGCTCGGCCGCATTTGGAACGTCATGGGCAAGCCCGTCGACGGCAAGCCCATGCCCGAGGTGGAGGAGTTCTACCCCATCCACCATGCAGCGCCCCGTTTCGACGAGCTCACCACCAAGACCGAGATCTTCGAGACCGGCATCAAGGCCGTCGACCTGCTCGAGCCCTACATCCGTGGCGGCAAGACGGGCCTGTTCGGCGGTGCCGGCGTCGGCAAGACCGTTCTGATCCAGGAGCTCATCAACAACCTCGCCCAGGAGCACGGCGGCACCTCGGTGTTCACCGGCGTCGGCGAGCGTACCCGCGAGGGCACCGACCTGTTCCTCGAGATGAGCGAGTCTGGCGTTATCGACAAGACCTGCTTGGTCTATGGTCAGATGAACGAGCCGCCCGGAGCGCGTCTGCGCATCGGTCTGGCCGGCCTTACCACCGCTGAGTATTTCCGCGATCGCGGCCAGGACGTTCTGCTGTTCATCGACAACATCTTCCGCTTCTCCCAGGCAGGTTCCGAGGTTTCCGCACTGCTGGGCCGTATGCCGTCCGCCGTCGGTTACCAGCCCACGCTTGCAACCGAGATGGGCGACCTCCAGGAGCGCATTACCTCGACCAAGACGGGCTCCATTACCTCCGTCCAGGCTGTCTACGTCCCCGCAGACGACCTGACCGACCCGGCGCCTGCCACGACGTTTACGCACCTCGACGCCACCACGGTTCTTTCGCGTAGCATTTCGTCGCTCGGCCTGTTCCCGGCTATCGACCCGCTCGCGTCGTCTTCCGACGCTCTCGATCCCTCGATCGTCGGCGAGGAGCACTACCGTGTCGCCGTCAAGGTCCAGGAGCTCCTGCAGGAGTACTCCGACCTTCAGGACATCATCGCCATTCTGGGTATGGACGAGCTGTCCGAGGAGCAGCGCCTTACGGTCAACCGTGCCCGTAAGATTCAGCAGTTCCTCTCGCAGTCCTTCCACGTCGCCGAGAAGTTCACCGGTAACCCCGGTGTCTACGTCCGCGTCGAGGATACCGTCCGCTCCTTCGCCGAGATTGTCGACGGCAAGGCCGATGACCTGCCCGAGCAGGCTTTCCGCTATGCTTCCACAATTGAGGACGTGCGCGAGCGCGCCCGCAAGATGGGGGAGAAGTAGGTTATGCGTATCCGCATCGTGTGCCCCGTGAGCTGCGCCTATGAGGGCGACGCTGCGTTTGTGTCGATTCCGTCCACGGATGGCGAGTTTGGCGTCCTGCCTGCTCACTCCAGCGAGATCTGCACGATCGACCGCGGTTACGTTCGCGTTTCCGATAAGGCCATGGGCACTGTCGACCACACGTTTGCCGTGGCCGGCGGCTATGCCCAGGTTGCGGACGATGTCGTGACCGTTCTCGCCGAGCGCGCTTGCGATTTGGCGACCGTCGATGCCGACAAGCTTAAAGCTGATATTCAAGGTTTTGAAGAGAAGCTGGGTAATTTGTCGGAGGATGATGCACGCCGCGCCTACCTCTATAATGAAATCGCATGGTGTAAGCTCAAGCTTGCCCAATAGTCAAACGATTTAGCGTTCGACCATTTGCGAACACATCATGCCCGGGATGGCCCAGCCACCCCGGGCATGCTTTTTTGAAAGGGTAGACCTTGGATATTATCCGCGTTGAGGGTGGCCACGCCATCGGAGGTTCCGTGCCTGTCTCGGGCGCCAAGAACTCCGCACTCAAACTTATGGCGGCAACGCTTCTGGCGCCGGGCAAGACGACGCTGCAGAACGTGCCCGATATTTCCGATGTCCACGTGATGGGCAAGGTACTCAAGGGCATGGGCGCTACGATCGATGTTCTCGACGAGCACACGCTCGAGATCGATACCTCTCAGGTCGATTCCTGGGAGGCTCCCTACGAGCTCGTTGCCAAGATGCGCGCTTCCACGGCTGTGATGGGGCCCCTGCTGGGCCGTTTCCATCGCGCCAAGATCGCCATGCCCGGCGGCTGCAACCTGGGCGCCCGCAAGATCGATATGCATATCTTGGGTCTTGAGGCCTTGGGCGTCGAGTTCGATACCGCCCACGGCTACATCAACGCCAGCGCGCCCCAGGGTCTGCGCGGCACGACCGTCACGCTCGAGTTCGCCAGCGTCGGTGCCACCGAGAACCTCATCATGGCCTCCGTGCGCGCTCAGGGCACCACGGTTATCGATAATGCCGCTCGCGAGCCCGAGATCGTCGATCTCGCCAACATGCTCAACGAGATGGGCGCCAAGATCGTCGGTGCCGGCACGCCTGTCGTGACTATCGAGGGCGTGGAAGAGCTACATCCCGTTACCCATCGCGTGGTGGGCGACCGCATCGAGGCCGGTACCTTTATCGTCGCCGGCGCGTTGATGGCCGACGATCGCGGTGTCGACGTCACGGGTTTTTGCCCCATCCATCTGGGTATGGTGCTCAAGAAGATGGAGCTCATGGGCATCGATTGTGAGCGTACCGATGATGGCGTCCACGTGAATCGCGCCGAGCGCATCAAGCCGGTCGATATCCAGACGCTTCCGTTCCCCGGTTTTCCGACCGACATGCAGGCGCAGATTATGGTGCTTTCCGCCCTCGCCGACGGCAGCTCCGTCATTACCGAGAACATCTTCGAGAATCGCTTTATGTTTGCCTCTGAGCTGGTGCGCATGGGTGCCGACATTCGTATCGAGAGCCATCATGCCATGATTCATGGCGTCAAGGGCTTCTCGGGTGCACAGGTTACCTCGCCCGATCTGCGTGGCGGAGCGGCCCTCGTCGTAGCGGGCTTGATCGCCGACGGGACGACCGAGGTTTCGGCCATCCATCATATCAAGCGCGGCTACGAGCAGTTTGTCGAAAAGCTGCAGGCGCTCGGCGCGCATGTCGAGCATGCTACCGTCCCCGATCCCGTCATCTACTAATACAGGTTGCCTATGTTTAATAAAAAGCCCCTCGCGGATACCACCGCCCGAAGACCCTCAACTGGTGCGCAGGCCAAGATCTATAGTCGCGATAACGTGGCTCGATATTCCGAGCGCGCTCGTCAACGTCGTCGTAGCCACACGATTCGTCACGTCGCGCTCATTGTCGTGCTTGGCGTGCTGCTGAGTGCCACTACCGCTGCCGGCCTGTGGTTTGCCACCATTATGGGCAAGCTCGGCGATTCTAATGTCATTACCGACAATCTGCGTCGGGTTCTGGTTGACACCGATGAGGCAAAGGATCCGTTCTACGTGCTGCTTCTTGGCACCGACGGCCGTCCGGGCGAGGATACGTATCGTGCCGACTCGATTATCTTGGCACGCATCGACCCCACGCAGAAGCAGGCGACGCTCATTTCCGTTCCGCGCGACACCAAGGTCGAGTACAAGGGCGAGACCATGAAGATCAACGCCTGCCATACCGTTGGCGGCGCCGAGGCCATGGTCGAGGCGGTCAACGAGCTGTGCGGTGTTCAGATTTCCCACTATGCCGAGGTCAGCTTCGACGGTATGCAGGCACTGATTGATTCGGTTGGCGGTATCGACATTAACGCAACCGATGATGTTGACGACCCTGAGCACCTGGATATTAAGATTACCGCTGGCCAGCAGCATATGGACGGCGCCACCGCCCTTACCTATGCCCGCTGCCGCTACACCTATGCCGACGGCGATTACACGCGCATGCGCCACCAGCGTCAGGTGCTTGGCGCCCTTGCCAACCAGATTCTCAATAACTTCGATGCCACGAAGATCTTTGGCCTGGTTAATTCGCTGTCCGATATGCTCGTGACCGATATGAGCGTTCAGGATATCGTGGCTACGGTCAATGCCATGCGCGGTATGGATGTCGACGGTATCTACTCGGCCAACCTGCCCTCGTACGCCGACGACAGCACCATGATCGACGGTGTGAGCTACGTCTTTGTCTACGAGGACGAGCTCAAGGAAATGATGGAGCGCGTCGATGCCGGCAAGGATCCCAAGGGTCCCAACACCATGGGTCTTTCCGACGGTTCCAGCTCTACGATCGGCGACCTGAACAACAACACGTCTGACGACTACGCAAACGGTACCGCAACCTCATCGATCAGCTCTGACGATTCCGATGGCTCAAGCGATTCGAGCGATTCGGACTACTACGAAGAGCCCACCGGCGACGGCAACGGCTACGAAGCCAACTACTAGTTACGCGGTTTTACCAAACCGCGTAACGGCTTGACGCTGCGCGGGCCGCATTTGGACAATCTGACGTTCAACTTCAAGGGCGCGACCAGAAGGTCAGCGCCCTTTCGTTTCACGTCACCTTGTCTCAAATGCGACCCGCTCGCTGC
Organism: uncultured Collinsella sp.; assembly: GCA_902489945.1. Classification (GTDB taxonomy): domain Bacteria; phylum Actinomycetota; class Coriobacteriia; order Coriobacteriales; family Coriobacteriaceae; genus Collinsella. The sequence continues at coordinate 4,638 of CABUBZ010000024.1, read as the reverse complement.
CCGTCCTCAACCTGCGACGTTAGTCATTGGGGACGTTCTTAAACGACTGGTCAAAGGGGACACTCTTGATGCACTTGGCACTTGGGGACGTTCCTTATGTGCCGGCAGTTTGGGACACTCCTTGCGTTAAGAGGCTGGCGTGCGTCAACCTGTTCTCGTTGCAGCAAAAAAATCGCCCCGTTATCGGTTGAGGACGGGGCGATTCGTCTTTTGGGCTTATGCAGTCAGGCTTATGCAAAGCGGGCGACGAGCTCCTGGAGCACGTCGGTCATCTTGACGAGCGAACTGACCGGGACGAACTCGTTGACGCCGTGGTAGCAATAGCCGCCGGTGGAAAGGTTGGGGCAGGGCAGACCGCGGAACGACAGCTGCGCGCCGTCGGTGCCGCCGCGAATCGGCAGCACTTGGGGCTCAACGCCGCAGGCAAGGTAGGCTTCCTTGGCAACATCAATAAGCTCGGGATAGTCACGAACGATTTCGGCCATATTTCGATACTGCTGCTTAATCTCGACCGTTACGCGCTCCTCACCCAGACGCTGGTTGAGCATCGAGGCGGCGGCATCAATAAGGTCGAGTTTCTGCTGGAACTTGGCGGCGTCATGGTCGCGGACGATGTAGCGCGCCGTGGCGTGATCGACGGTTGCAGATACGCCCTCAAGGTGATAAAAGCCCTCGTAGCCTTCCGTATACTCCGGGCGCTGCACGTAGGGGAGCAACGCGTTGAAGTCGCAGAACAGATTGCCTGCGTTGACCATACGGCCCTTGGCGTCGCCCGGGTGGATGGACTGGCCCTCAAAGCGGACGGTCGCCTCGGCGGCGTTAAAGCACTCCCACTCCAGCTCGCCGATGGGGCCGCCGTCGACCGTGTAGGCGTACTTGCAGCCAAAGGTATCGATATCCAACAGCTCGGCTCCGTGACCGATCTCCTCGTCAGGGCAGAAGCAAATGCCGAGTGCGGGATGGGGCAGAGAAGGGTCCTGAGCGATACGCGCGACAAGCGACATGATCTCGGCGACGCCTGCCTTGTCATCCGCGCCCAGCAGCGTGGTGCCATCGCTGCAGACCAGGTCCTCACCCGCGAGGTTATTCAGGGCGGGAAGCTTGGCGGTGCTCATGGCAACGGGCTTACCGTCAACCGTGCCGCAGACCAGGTCGCCGCCCTCGTAGTGTACGATGTGCGGCTTCACGCCGGCGCCCGGTGCAACTTCGGTGGTGTCGAGATGGGCGATCAGGCCCAGGGCGGGCTTGTCCTCAGCGCCCGCACTTGCGGGGATATGCGCGCAGACATAGGCATGCTCGGTCACGTGGGCATCTTCCGCACCAAGCTCGCGCAGCTCTTCAGCCAACACGTTGGCAAGGTCAAACTGAACGGTACTCGAGGGCACCTGGTCGCAGTTTGCATCCTCCGACTGCGTATTGATCTGGACATAGCGCAAAAAGCGCTCAAGGACGTCGGGGTTCGTGGTGGTGTTTTCCATAAAGACCGCTCCAATCTTGGTCGTCGTGTGCAACAAGAACTCTAGCACGGTATGCCACGGCATACCGCGACGCTTGGATGGGGTAGAATCACCCATTGAATGCAGAAGGGACGGAAGGTCATGGATACGACAAATAGCTCGCGCGAGCTGCACCTGACGGTGGCGAACGAAGACTACTTGGAGTGCATGGTTCGCATCGAAAGCGAAGAGGGGGAGACCAACGGCGTGCGATCGGTCGATATCGCGCAGCGTCTCGGTGTCTCCAAGGCATCGGTGAATAAGGCGGTCTCGGCGCTGAAGGCGTCCAAGCTTGTCGAGCAATCGCACTATGGCAAGGTTATCCTGACCGAGCGCGGTCGCGAGGTCGGTACGGCTATCTGGTACCGCCATCGCCTCATCCGCACGTTTTTGGTCCAAGAGCTCGGCGTCGATTTTGAGCGCGCCGATTCCGAGGCGTGCATGATGGAGCACGCGCTTTCCGAGGACACGATGAACCGCTGGCTCGCCTATCTCGAAAAGCAGGGAATTAGCGTCGAGGAATAGCGGGATATATATGGATACGAGTTACTACAACCGCTTTGGTGCCGAGGAACTTACGCGCCGTTTGTGGAGTGAGACCTTGTTGGCGCAGGGCCCCATGGGCAGCGTGCTGCTGAGCGAGTACGATGCCGCCGACATTCCACCGGCGTTTTGGAATCTGGCAGAGCCGCAGACCGTTTCTCGTATCCATCGCCTGTATGTCGCTGCCGGCGCACAAGTGCTCATCACCAATACCTTTCAGGCATCAAGCTATGCCCTCAAACACGACCAGATCACGCCGTCCGTGGCGGAGGTCAATCGCGGGGCCGTCGACGATGCCCGCCAGGCGCACCCTCAACTTCTGCTGGGCTCGATGGGCCCGATCGGTATTGAGTGGTTTGCCGAGGATTCTGCCGAGTATCGCGAAATCCGAGGTATTGCGCGCGAGCAGGCGCACGCCTTGCTCAATGCCGGTGTTGACGGTCTGCTGATCGAGACGGTGACGTCTATCCGTAATTTGCAGCCCATACTTGCCGGCGCCCAAGATGCCGCCGACGGCATGCCTGTTCTGGTGAGTTTTGTCGTTGACGATAAAGGCGACCTGTTAGGCGATGGCCTCAACATTGAGGCGGCCGTTTTGTACGCCGAAAAATGCGGCGCAAACTCGGTTGGTGTTAACTGCTGTTCGCTTGCGGCCGCGAGCGCCGCAGTGCCCAGGATGGTTGCATCGGCGACTACGCCCGTCACGGTGCGTCCCAACGTGGGCGATCCGGTCCAGACTCAGGATGGTCCCGTATGGCATGAGAGCCCTGAAGCCTTCGCGCGCGCATGCATCGAATGGAGGCAAGCTGGCGCCGCAATGGTTGGCAGTTGCTGCGGAACCACGGCGATCACTACGGCGGCGATGGCCGAGGCACTCGATATATAAAGGTCAAAACCGCTCCATACGGGGCGGTTTTTTATCACCTGTGCGTCATCGGCGGCATTTGCCCAAATGGTGAATGCCGGCGTCGGCAGGTTGCTGGGCGAGCGTTGCGGGTATACCTCATGCGTACCATGATCCAAACACTGTGAGGTGTCTGCGCGTGTGCGCGATAATTCATTTTGGAACTGACGGTTGGCGCGCTCGCGTCGACGACGACTTTACCGCCGACAACGTTGCTCGCATTGCCGATGCTGTCGGCGAGTTGTGGCAAAAGACCAATCCCGGCAAAACGGTATATATAGGATTCGACACGCGGCTCCAAGCGCGCGAGTTCGCTGAGCTTGCGGCGGGCGTTCTTGCGGCTCACGGATTGGACGCCGTGCTCGCGTCTCGGTCTGTCCCGACCCCTGCCCTTACGTGGGCGGCGGCTTATGACGGTGAGGCGTGCGGCGCGCTCATGGTGACGGGGTCCCATCATCCGCAGGGTTATCTGTGTCTCAAGATTCGCATGGGTGACGGCTCGACCGCCAACCAGGATGTCATCGAAGAGCTCGAAGAGACCATGGCTCCCGAGCCAATGGGGATCGAGGGGCAATATCGCACCGCGGATATCATTCCTGACTATATGCAAGCGGTGGCATCGTTTGTCGATGCCGAAGCCATCCGCGCCGCGCACCTGCGCGTGGTTGTTGACCCCATGGGCGGCGCAGCCCAGGGCTATCTAGCCGACTTGCTGCGCGAGCTTGGCGTTGAGGTGCACGAGATTCACGCCGGGCAGGCGCCTGACCAAGAAGATATCTGCCCCGACCCCGTTGAGCCGTGGGTGGACGCTTGCGAGCATACGGTTATCGAGGACGGAGCTTGCGCTGGCCTGGTGACCGACGGCGACGCCGACCGTATCGGCGCGGTTGACGAGCGCGGCAGATATATACATCCGCATCAGATCATGGCGCTCGTTTTGGGCGACTTGGTTCAATTTCGTAATTTGGAGGGGCGCGTCGTCGTCAATCTTTCGTGCTCGACGCTCGTGCGTCGCATTGCCGAGGCGCTTGGCTGCCGCGTGACCGTCAAGTCGGTGGGTTTCAAATATATAGCGGCAGAAATGAAAAAGGGCGGTGTCCTCATGGGCGGTGAGGAGGCCGGTGGTATTGGCATCGCCGCTCATATGCCCGAGCGCGATGGAATCCTTGCCTGCCTGATCCTGTGTGAGCTTATGGCAAAAACGGGCGCGCCTTTGGGCGTTCTGGTCGATCAGCTCGAGGCTAGTTTTGGCAAGACGAGCTACGGTCGACGCGATTTGCGCCTCGAAGCCGAGGACGCCGAGTCTCTACGGACGCTGCTTCCGGGTATTAATCCCAAGTCGATATGCGGCAAGGCCCCACAGAGCGTGAGCCATATGGATGGTTTGCGTTTGGCATTTGAGGATGACACGTGGTTGCTGGTTCGTCCGAGTGGGACCGAGCCAGTTGTGCGCGTGTACGCCGAGGGCTTTTCGGTGGAGGAGCGCGATGAGTTGCTCGATGCCGGTTGCGCTTTAGCTAGGGGAGCCTATCCGCTCTAGCCATGAGACCGCTCTCCATAAAGACGCACTCGGTGAATGGTAGGGAACGGCTGGCAAACGTAAGCTGAATCCCAAAATGTGTAGGAAATGTGTACGCCCAGATTCCCGCCCCCGCGCGCCCCTCCGGTCTGGCAATATATCTCCTTGCCGCGCGG
>CABUBZ010000023.1 GCA_902489945.1 uncultured Collinsella sp. | reverse complement strand
TGGTGTTTTCATCTGAACGACTTTGCGAAGCAACCGGAGTGAAGATGAAAACACCAGACCGCCGCGGGGCACCCGCAGACCGCAGGGACGGGAGCAGCTATACTACTCTCAGTAGTTAAGGGTCGCGGATCCGCCGCGTCGCCGTTCTCAACAGGAGGTCTTTGTTTATGGCAGATCAGAAGCCGGTTGTCGGGATCATTATGGGCTCCAAGTCCGATCTGGGCGTTATGGAAGGTTGCACCGCCGAGCTCGAGGCGCTGGGCGTGCCCTATGAGCTTGTCATTGCGAGCGCACACCGCACACCGGCGAAGGTCCACGAGTGGGCTTCGACTGCCGCCGATCGCGGTATCAAAGTGATTATCGCCGCCGCCGGCAAGGCCGCTCACCTGGGTGGTGTCGTGGCTGCCTTTACGCCGCTGCCGGTCATCGGCGTGCCTATGAAGACGAGTGACCTGGGCGGTATGGATTCGCTGCTGTCGATGGTGCAGATGCCTTCGGGCGTGCCCGTGGCCTGCGTTGCCATCAACGGTGCCAAGAACGCTGCCATCTATGCCACGCAGATTTTGGGCGCCTGCGACCCCGAGTATCGCAAGGTTATCGAGAAGATGAAGCAGGAGATGGCCGACGCGTAAGCGCTCTGCTATCTCATATGCAGCATAAGGAGAGCCATGTCCGACTATCAGGGAAAACGTTTTTCGACTTCTCAGATTCCCGACCCGGCCAAGCCGGGAGCTGCCCACGTGTCGCAACGGGGTCGGGCATCCTCTCCTCAACAGGCTCGTGCGCCGCGTCCCGTAGCGCCGGCGTCCCATCGCCGTCAAGATGCGCCGGCCGCGTATCGTCCCTCGTCATATGGCACGGCCAAAAAGCCGCCTCGGTCCTCATCGCATACCGCACCATCTGGTTACACCGAGCCGCCGCGTAAGAAGCGCCGCTCGGTTATTCCCATTCTGCTCATCATCATCGGTATCGGCCTGCTCGTAGCTGCCGCTGCCATCTTTATCAATGCGCAGATCGGCTACAAGCAGGCGAGTGAGTCGTATCAAAAGATCGAAAAACAATATGTGAGCGACAAGGATGCCAGTGGTGTGCCGATTATCGACTTCGACGCCCTCGCGCAGACAAACCCCGAGGTTGTCGGCTGGATCTACGCACCGGGCACCAACATTAACTATCCCGTGGTGCAGACCAACAACAACTCCAAGTATCTCAACACACTGTTTGACGGTACATCCAATGCGTCGGGTGCGATCTTCTTGGATAGCGACGATACCGCGCCGGGAATGGTTGACCAGCAGACAACAATTTACGGCCATCATATGAACGACGGCTCGATGTTCAACGTGATCTCGGATACCACCGACCAAGCGACGTTCGATAGCATCGAGTACGTGTACTACATCACGCGTGATGCGACGTACAAGTTGCGTCCGCTGGCGACCAAGGTGGTCGAGGACACGTATGCCAAGGCGCGCACGCCCAACTTTGAGGGTGATGACGGGCTGACGAATTATCTGTCCGAAATGCTCGACGGTGCCTCTGCCGTGGCGAGCGACGCGAGCGAGCGTGCGGCCTCGGCAACCAAGGTCGTCACGCTTGTGACGTGCCGCTCGCTGTCGCTGAGCAACACGCGTGCCGTCATGGTGCTCACGCCGGTCGAGGAATAAGTTGTTCGAGAGTAGCTAAAAAGGCCCCGTCCCAAATTGGCTACTCGACGACGGTAAGGGAGAAATGATGCTCGAGAGTGACAAATTGATGCCTTCGATTGATGCTTGGCTGCGCGAGGCCAAGGCCGATGCTTCGGCGGCAGGCTGTGGGATGTATCTGACGCATAACGGTGTGGTGCGTGCGACGCCCAAGGCCGAGGTGCGCGGAGTCGAGACCGATGGCGTGGCGCCTGGGCATAAGGTGGGCGGCATGGTGTTTGGCTTCGATGCTCAGAAGGTGCAGGCTGCTATTGAGGCCACGCGCGCGATGCCGGGTATCGGCTATGTGCGCGTGTGGCTGGCAAGCGGCGGGCTTGCCGTAGGTGACGACATCATGCTCGTGCTTATCGGCGGGGACATTCGCCCACACGTGGTCGATGCGCTGCAGGCGCTCGTTGGCACCATCAAGAACGAATGCGTGAGTGAGGTCGAGCGCGAGGCGTAGAGGCTTGCGTCGATAGAAGGATCGTTTATAAAAATGCCCACCGGTACGTGTGATACCGGCGGGCATTTTGCGTTTTGGGCGCGGTGAGCGCTACACGCGCGTCGCATCCTTGGGGCTCATGGTCATGCTCTGGAAGCGGTTTTCCATGTATTCGTTATCGAAGTGCTCTCCGTAGAACTGTGCGACGGGAATGTCCGGCTCCGTGCCGTTAACGCGCTGGTACCAGTAGTCGAGCGACTGCAGTGTCATGACGCCGTCGACCAGCATGATAACGGTAAAGATGACGGTGGCCGAGTAGCGGCTCTTCCAGGGGATCTTGTTGATAAGCTTAAGCAGCCTCGGCAGCAGCAGCTTGATCCAGATGAGGCCGCCCAGGCCCCACAGGCAGGCGAAGCCCGTGCAGGTGCGTCCGCCCGTGAGGACCACGAGCGGATCGGGCAAACCGAACAGCGTTATGTGCGAGTAGCTCCACGAGACCACGCCAAACGCGGTCTGCATAAACCAGCCCACGAACACCTCAAAGCTGGCGCCGAGTAGGGCGCTCACCAGGAAAATGATGATGGGGTTCTTTTTGTAGAAGCGGTTAAGCACCATGGTCATGAGCACGGCGCCAAATCCGTAGATGGGGCTGAAGGGGCCAAACAGCATGCCGGCGCGGTTCTGATAGACGCCCGGGTCGTCGACCGTCATGTGCCAGATGTCCTCGGCGATCAGGCCGAGTATGCAGCAGACAAAGAACACCCAGAACAGGTTGAAGTAGTTGAGCTTGATGTAGCCCTCGCCGGTTTCATCGCGGCTGAGCATGCCCTCTGCCGCGGCGTCGCGGTCGAGCATCTCCTGCAGGCGGCGCTGCAGTTCGCGCTCCTGGCGCAGCGTGGGGTCGACGGTTGCCGAAAGTGCAACGAGGATGCCGAGCTGGATCGCGGGACGCAGCAGGAAGGGCCCGATGCCCTGGAGCATCACGTCGACCAAAAGCTCGACGACGGTGAATGCAATAAGGATGTAGGACAGGCGGGCGGCGTTGCGGCGCTGGTTTTTGATAAGGTCCAGGCCAAAGATGATTAGGATGACGGCACTTGCCGCAGAGAGCATGATGCCGGCGACGATAGGGCCGACTGCGACGAGCGTGTTGTCGCCGAGCTTTTCGGTGGCGTTGCCGTTAACAAGTGCCGTGATGACCTGCCACATAAAGGCAGCGACCGACGGGAGCGTGCCCACGCCGGAAAGGATGCACAGGACGGCGTACACCTTAATGATGAGGGGGATCTTCTTGACCTCCGTGGCGCTGGGGACGCTGGGGTCGAGTTCGTTTCGATCCATACAGAACCTTTCTCGCTTTGTTGTAGGTTATAAGGATACGCCGCCGACCTGCCAAAAGACAGGACGAACGTCCCAATTGCAACTTTGTAATCCCCAACGGTGGACGCGGCGGCCATCTGGGGGCGCGGGCGCTTGCACTGGACAGACCGATAAAATGTTTGGCAACAAAACTGATTATTAGCTCGGTGGGCTTTTAAAAAGCGCTGCTCATGCGCCGGGGAGCGCGTCGCGCCGTGCGTATAATAAGGCGGGTAACGCCAAAAATACGAGGCTCTGAGGGGATGCCATGTCTCAAGAAACCATCCGCGCGGCCGAGCGTGCCGCGGGACAGGTGAACACCATGTCGACGTATGATCCGGACTCCGACCAGCTGCATGAGGAATGTGGCATTTTCGGCGTATGGGCGCCCGATCGCGACGTGGCTCGACTGACGTACTTTGGCCTGCGTGCACTGCAGCACCGTGGCCAGGAATCGGCGGGAATCGCCGTGGGCGACGGCGGCACGGTTATGGTCCGCAAGGATCTGGGCCTGCTCGACCGCGTGTTCTCCAACGCCGACCTGTCGACGCTCTCCGGCCAGCTGGCCGTGGGTCATGTGCGCTACGGCACTGCCGGCGCCAAGAGCTGGGAAGCCTCTCAGCCGCACCTCTCTACCATCAATAGCGTCATTATCGCGCTCGCGCACAACGGCACTCTGGTCAACACCGATGAGCTGCGCCGCCAGCTGATCGAGCTGGGCGTGCCGTTCCTCTCCAATTCGGATTCCGAGGTCGCGACCAAGCTTATCGGCTACTTTACCCAGCGTACAGGCCATCTGCGCGAGGGCATTCGCAAGACCATGGAGCTCGTGCGCGGCGGCTACGCCATGACGCTCATCAACGAGCAGGCGCTCTACGCATTCCGCGATCCACACGGCATTCGCCCGCTCGTGCTGGGCAAGCTGGTGGACGAGGGTCTGGACCAGGCCGATGCCGCAGCCGTTTCGCAGCTGCCGTCGCAGGACGGCGCCGCGACGGTCGACTCCGCCGTCCGTGTCACGCGCGCCGGCGGCTGGGTCGTTGCTTCCGAGACCTGCGCACTCGACATCGTGGGTGCCGAGTACGTCCGTGACGTCCGTCCCGGCGAGATCTTGCGCATCAGCGCCGAGGGCCTGGTATCCGAGCAGGGCGTGCCTGCAGCCGAAGAGCCCGCCAACTGCATCTTTGAGCAGGTCTACTTTGCCCGCCCCGACTCCATCATGAACGGCAAGAGCGTCTATGCCTGCCGTTACGACATGGGTCGTCAGCTGGCACATGAGGAGCCCGTCGAGGCCGACCTGGTCATCGGCGTGCCCGACTCCGGCCTGCCGCCTGCGGAGGGGTATTCGCACGAGAGCGGTATTCCCTTTGGCGAGGGCCTTATCAAGAACCGCTACGTGGGCCGTACGTTTATCGAGCCTACGCAGGAGTTGCGCGCCATGGGCGTGCGTATGAAACTCAACCCGCTGCGCGACAACATCGAGGGCAAGCGCCTGGTCGTCATCGACGACTCCATCGTGCGCGGCACCACCATGGTGCAGCTCGTCAAGATGCTGCGCAACGCCGGCGCCAAGGAGATTCACATCCGCATCAACTCGCCCGAGGTCATCTGGCCGTGCTTCTACGGTATCGATACCGACGTGCAGTCGCAGCTTATCAGCGCCAACAAGACGGTCGACGAGATTTGCGAGTATATCGGCGCCGATTCGTTGGCCTTCCTTTCGGTCGAGGGCCTGCTTAAGGTCATGCCCAAGGGCGGTTACTGCGATGCGTGCTTTACCGGCCGCTACCCCGTGGCGATTCCCGAGAGCTTTGGCCGCGACAAGTTCATGGAGGGCTTTAAGCCCCGCAACCTGGACAAGCCGCTGCACTTTGACGACGACGCCGTGGTCGAGAAATACGACGACCGCAGCTGGGAAGAGGAGCACGGCGAGGCCTAAAACCTGCCATGTGGGGACAGGTTTATTTTGGTAGGTTTTACCTGCTGTTTTGTTGATATGACGGCGCGTGCTGTTATGGCGCGCGCCGAAATGAACGCAACTATGAGCACCGTTTGGCGCCCGCGCGGCGCCACGGTAGTGGGAGAGGAAGGCTCAGATGAGCGACAGCAAGCATGTGACGTATGAGGATGCCGGCGTCGATACCGCTGAGGGCGGCCGCGCCGTCGACGCGATTAAGCAGATGGTCAAGGACACCAATCGCCCCGAGGTTACCGGCGGCATCGGCGGCTTCGGTGGCCTGTTCTCGGCTGCCGCGCTTAAGGATATGGAAGACCCGATCCTGATCAGCGGCACCGACGGCGTGGGCACCAAACTCGTGCTCGCCCAGATCATGGACCGTCATGAGACGGTGGGCCAGGACCTGGTCGCCATGTGCGTCAACGACATTCTGGCTTCGGGCGCCGAGCCGCTGTTCTTCCTGGACTACGTTGCCATCGGTCACATCGAGGCCGAGCACATGGCAAAGATCATCAAGGGTGTGGCCGACGGCTGCAAGCTCGCGGGCTGCGCGCTCGTTGGTGGCGAGATGGCCGAGCACCCGGGCGTCATGGCTCCGGCCGACTACGACCTCGCCGGCTTTACCGTGGGCGTCGTCGACCGTCCCAAGATGCTCGACCCCGCAAACGTCCGCCCCGGCGACGTGATCTTGGGCCTGCCTTCCACTGGCGTGCACTCCAACGGATACTCACTCGTGCGCAAGGTCATCGGCGTCGACGGCATTAAGCCGGGCACGCCCGAGGCCGCCGCTAAGGCCGAGGAGCTGAGCCGTCCGCTCGAGGAGCTCGGCGGTGCATCGCTGGCAGACGCTCTGCTGGCCCCCACGCGCATCTACGTCAAGCCGATCCTGGAGCTGCTGCGCGGCGGCGCCAACGTGCACGCCATCGCCCACATCACTGGCGGCGGTATTACCGAGAACCTCAACCGCGCGCTCGCCGACGACGTCGACGCCGTGGTCACCCGCAACGGTGCCGAGATGGGTTGGGACGTTCCGCCCGTCATCACCTACGTGTCGCGCCAGGCCGAGCTTGCGCCCAACGAGGCATGCAAGACCTTCAACATGGGCGTTGGCCTGTGCCTGATCGTCGCCCCCGAGGACGAGGCCGCGGTTACCGAGGCTCTGGTTGCGCTCGGCGAGAAGCCGTTCCGCGTGGGCGAGTGCGTCGAGGGTTCCGGTAAGGTCGTGTACTCCGATGAGCGCTAACGAGCAGATGGCTGCTGGCGAGGGCCTGGGCTTTGTGCCCTACACCCGTCCGACCGGCACCGATACGGCCGCGCCGCTCAAGATCGGCGTGCTCATCAGCGGTTCGGGCACCAACCTGCAGGCGCTGATCGACCTGATCGCCGCCGGCAAGCTCAACGCATCGATTGAGCTTGTGGTGTCGAGCCGTCCTTCGGCCAAGGGACTGCAGCGTGCCGAGCGTGCTGGCATCCAGACGCTCACGCTGTCCAAGGATGTGTACGCCGACCCCATCGCTGCCGATGAGATCATCGCGCACGAGCTGCTCGAGCGCGGCTGCGAGTACGTGGTCATGGCCGGTTACATGCGCATGGTGCATACGCCGCTGCTGGCAGCGTTCCCCAACCGCGTGGTCAATCTGCATCCGGCGCTGCTGCCGAGCTTTACCGGCGCCCATGCGATTGACGATGCGTTTGCTCGCGGCGTCAAGGTGACCGGCGTGACCGTGCACTTTGCCAACGAGATCTACGACAACGGTCCCATCATCGCCCAGCGCGCGCTGGCTGTTGAGGAGGGTTGGGATGTCGACACGCTCGAGGAGCACATCCATGCGATTGAGCACGTGCTGTATCCCGAGGTCGTGCAGATGCTCGCCGATGGCCGCGTTCATGTGCTGGAGAGCGGCAAGGTCGCAATTGATGCGCCTCGCGGCTAGCGGCGCACAGTACAATTTAGCCGAGTAGTCAGGGTGGTCATTGGCGCCAAGGCGCGAGTGGCCACCCTTTGTTTTAGGTAGTCATCGGGGACGTTCTTAAACGACTAGCCGTTTAAGAACGTCCCAGGTGACTAGGTGAGAGAGGTGAGTGCATGGCGGATAACGAAGCGCTGTTTACGCCTGAGCTGGTGTTTTTTGATTGGGAGTGTGCAACGCCGGATGAGGTGTTTGCGCGGCTCGAGGGCGAGCTTGCCCCGCGTGGCTACATTGCGTCCGGTTGGCTCGACGCCGTTCGCACGCGCGAGGATGCCTATCCCACGGGTCTTGCCATGCCGGCGGCAAACATTGCCATTCCGCATACCGATCCGGGGTTTGTGGCCAAGCCCTATATCGCGGTGGTGAAGCCCGCCGCGTCCGTGACATTTAACGCTATGGCTGGCATGGGCGCTCCGGTGCCGGCGCAGATCGTCATCAATTTGGGTATTGCCGAGCCGGGCGGCCAGGTCGAGGCGCTGCAGGCGCTCATGAATATCTTTATGGATGCCGACGCCGCAGCCGATGTGCTCGGCCAAACCACGCCCCAGGGCATGGTCGACGCCATCCGCCGCCACTTCTAAGGTCGGGCTAAGCCGGCACTTAGGGACGTTCCTTATGTGCCGGCACTTGGGGACTGTCCCTAACTGCCGGCAGAAAAGGAACGTCCCTAACTGCCAACTGCCAAATCTGTCACCTTTGCACCAAAATGGTGCAGATTAACCTGTCCCCTTTGCGCCAGGTGTGCCGTGGGGGCTGCGTTGTGACACAATGGCGTTTGTTCGATTCGTTTTGCGAAAGGCCAAATATGGCAAACAAGAAAAAGAACCCCGAGGCCGCGCCGACGCCCGAGCAGCAGTCCCGCGCCGCCTCCAGCTCTCGTAAGAAGCAGCGCAAGACCTATGTGTCCAAGACCGTCAAGATCGTCCTGGTGGTCATCGGCGTGCTGGCAATGCTGCTTTCCGTCTCTGCCATGGCGTGCTCCGGCCTTATGTCGCAGGCCGAGGACACCTCGGGCTACAAGCTGACCGGCGGTGTTGCTGCTACCATCAACGGCACCAACCTCACCGAGGACACCGTGACCAAGCAGATCATGAGCATGCGCACGTCCTACGGCTACACCAAGGACAAGGACTGGGCGCAGTACCTGGTCGACAATGACCTCACGCCCAAGAAGTATCGCAAGCAACTCATCGACTCCTACACGCAGCAGATTCTGCTTCAGCAGGCACAGAAGGAGAACGGTGTGACGGTATCGGACGAGGAGGTCGAGAAGGCCTGGAAGGACGCGTGCAAGAGCGCGGGCGGTGCCAAGGCCTTTAAGAAGACCCTCAAGACCTACGGCTATACCGAGGATACCTACAAGGATTCGCTCAAGGAGAGTCTAGCGCAGCAGAAACTCAAGGATGCCGTCGCGCCCACGAGCAAGCCCAAGGACAGCGAGATTGTCGATTACATCAACGAAAACCTGTCCAGCTACAACGACGCCCGCCGCTCGTCGAACATCCTGATCAAGGTTGATTCCGACGCTTCCGACGAGGACAAGGCTGCCGCCAAGGCCAAGGCGCAGGAGTGCCTGGACAAGATCAACTCCGGTGAGCTGAGCTTTGAGGACGCCGTTGAGCAGTACTCCGAGGACACCGGTTCCAAGGAGAAGAAGGGCGATGTGGGCTGGGATAAGCTCACCACCTTTGTCGACAGCTACCAGACGGCGCTCGAGGGGCTCAACAAGGGCGACGTGAGCGAAGTCATCGAGTCGACCTATGGTTACCACATCATCAAGTGCACCGACTACTTCCATGTCGATAATCAGGTTGATGACATCAACCAGGTGCCCAAGGCCATCAAAAAGTACGTCTCCAACGTGGTGAAGACGCAAGCGGCCAGCACCGCGTACAGCGAGTGGCTGGAACAGTACAAGAAGGATGCCGACATCACCGTCAACCCCATGCCCAAGGACGTACCCTATAACGTGAGTCTGAAGGGCATCACCAAGAGTTCGACCGACGATTCGTCGACGACTGAGTAATCATGGGGCGGTGCTCGCGCGAGTGCCGCCCACGCTATTAGAGAGGATTTGCAGATGACTAACGAAGAGCTGCAGAAGGAAATGATCGCGGCCATGAAGGCCAAGGACAAGGTTCGCCTGTCCATCATTCGCCAGGTTAAGGCCGAGGTGAAGAATATCGAGGTCAATGAGCGCCGCGATGTGACCGAGGAAGACGTCAACAGCATGATCAAGCGTCTGATCAAGCAGACGAGCGAGACGCTGGAGATGTCCATCAAGGCCGGCACCGACCAGGAGCGTACCGACAACCTGACCGAGCAGGTCAAGATTCTGGAGAGCCTGCTGCCCGCGCAGGTTTCGGGCGAGGAGCTCGAGGCTCTGATCGAGCAGGTCATCGCCGAGCTGGGCGCCACGTCCAAGAAGCAGATGGGCCAGGTTATGGGTGCACTCGGCAAGGCCACTGGCGGCAACTTCGATAAGCCGGCCGCGGCAAAGATCGTCGGAGCCAAACTCGCGTAATTTGTTACGCGGTTTTACCAAACCGCGTAACGGCTCGACGCTGCAAACCCGTACACACGGCAATCTGACGTTCAATTTCAAGGGCGCGACCATAAGGTCTGCGCCCTTTCATTTCACGTCACCTTGCTCGCGTGTACGGGTTTTCGCTGACTTATGCTCAACAAGGGCGGTTAGATTATTTTTGGGTCTGATGAAGGGCGCCTCCTCTGGCTGGTTATTGGGCGCTCATTGGGGACAGACTTAAATGAGTGCCCAATGAGCAGATACTCATTTAAGTCTGTCCCCAATGAGTGGGCGGAAGGTTGCGGGTTCTTTACGGGAATGTAGTGTGGACTGCGGAAACGTGGTTCTTTCCGTACAATAGTTCAACTCGTGTAAACGCAGGGAAGGGACATTCATGGCAGACATGATCGAGATCAAGCATCTCAACAAGTACTTTGGCGACCTGCATGTGCTCAAAGATATCAATCTCACCGTCAAGCGCGGCGAGAAGCTCGTAATGATCGGGCCTTCCGGTTCGGGTAAGTCGACGCTCATCCGTTGCGTCGATTATCTGGAGGAGCCCACGTCGGGCGAGGTCGTCATCGACGGTACGCCGCTCACCAAAAAGAACCACCTGGAGATGGCTCGCAAGTATAGTTCCATGGTGTTCCAGCAGTTCAACCTGTATCCCAACATGACGGTGCTCGGCAACCTGACGCTCGCGCCCATCAAGCTGCAAAAGAAGAGCAAGGAGGAGGCGACCGAGATTGCCATCGCCGCGCTCAAGCGCGTCGGCATGGCGCATAAGGCCGGCGAGTATCCGCAGAACCTCTCGGGTGGTCAGCAGCAGCGCATTGCCATCGCCCGTGCCCTGTGCACCAAACAGCCCATCATCTTGTTTGACGAGCCGACCTCGGCGCTCGACCCCGAGATGGTCCAGGAAGTCCTGGACGTTATGATTGAGCTCGCGCAGGAGGACATCACCATGATCTGCGTGACGCACGAGATG
The DNA here is from genome assembly GCA_902489945.1 of uncultured Collinsella sp. Taxonomy (GTDB): domain Bacteria; phylum Actinomycetota; class Coriobacteriia; order Coriobacteriales; family Coriobacteriaceae; genus Collinsella. Next base: position 19,616 of record CABUBZ010000023.1, on the reverse strand, counting down.
GGCTTTGCGCGCCAGGTGGCCGACCGCGTCATCTTTATGGAGGACGGCCGCATTCTGGAGGAGGGCACGCCCGAGCACTTCTTCGATAACCCCGAGAACCCGCGCTGTCGCGAGTTCCTGTCCAAGATTCTGCACTAGGTGCGGTGATGGACATGACGGATATGACGAGGGCGGCTGTATCGCGCCGTCACTTTTTGCAGCTGGCGGGCGCCGGCATGCTCGCGCTGACGGGGACCGCGCTTGCCGGTTGCGGCAACTCCACCAGCGGCGAGGGCTCCGACAAGGGGTCCAAACTTGCGGCCATCAAGTCGCGTGGCCATCTGAATGCCGGCGTTAAGAAGGACGTTCCCGGCTATGGCTATTACGACACCGCCAAGGGCCGCTTTGAGGGCATGGAAGTCGATTTGTGCTACCAGATCGCCGCTGCCGTCTTTGGTGTGAGCTACAAGGATGCCCGCGCCCAGGAGCTTGTCGAGTTTACCGATGTAACGCCCAAGACGCGCGGCCCGCTGATCGATAACGGCCAGCTCGATGTGGTCGCGGCGACCTACACCATTACCGACGAGCGCAAGAAGAGCTGGGATTTCTCGACGCCGTACCGCACCGACTACGTGGGACTCATGGTCAAGAAGCGTTCGGGCTTTACCTCGATTGAGGACCTGGACGGCAAGGTTATTGGCGTGAGCCAGGGTGCCACCACGCAGGGCCTGATCGAGCAGATGATCAAGGACAACGGCTTTAGCTGTAAACCCGAGTTTAGGGCCTTTAGCGGCTACCCCATCATCAAGAGTTCGCTCGACGCCGGCAATATCGACGTCTTTGCCATGGACCGCTCCACGCTGGCTGGTTACATGAACGAGACCGTTGAGCTGCTGCAGCCCGAGGTCAAGTTTGGCGAGCAGGGCTACGGCGTGGCGACCAAGAAAGGCTGCGACCTTTCGGCCGTGGTCGATCAGGTGATTTGCGATCGCCTGGCCGACGGCTGGCTCGACCAAGAGGTCAAAACCTGGGGTCTTGTATAGGCGCATCGTCCAAGGAAGGAATCAAATGCTCGAAGGATTATTTGACGCCGACCGTTGGTCGACGACATTTCAAAACATGGGGCCCTTCTGGGAGGGCTTTGGCGTGACGTTGCAGGTGGTCGTTGCAGGTCTGCTGTTGTCGCTGGTGCTGGGCACGCTGCTGGGTGTGTTCTCTACCACCCGTTCGCGTGTGCTGCGTGCGATCAGCCGCGTGTACGTGGAGTTTTACCAGAACACCCCGTTGCCCGTACAGGTGCTCTTTATGTACATGGCCGGTCCGCAGTTTTTGCAGGCCATAACCGGTGCCGACCAGCCGGTGCGCATCGCGCCGTTCGTGTTGGGCTTCTTGGGCGTGGGCCTGTATCACGCGGCCTACATTTCGGAGGTCATCCGCACTGGCATCGAGGCGGTTCCGCGCGGTCAGATGGAGGCGGCCCAGAGCCAGGGCTTCACCCGTGCGCAGGCATACTGGTACATCGTGCTGCCCCAGACGTTCAAGATCATTTTGCCGCCGCTGTGTAACCAGGCGCTCAACCTGGTCAAGAACACATCGGTGCTGGCGCTTGTGGCTGGCGGCGACCTTATGTACCGTTCCGACAACTTTGTGAGTCTGTACGGTTACCTGCAGGGATACATCGTCTGCTGCCTTATGTACTTCATTATCTGTTTTCCGCTCGCCATGCTGGTGCAGTGGCTCGAGCGCCGCTCCAAGGAGCGTCCGCGCGGCGTGAGTCTGGCCGAGCTGGGACTCGACAACGTAGAGGAGGCCTAGCGCATGGAAATCTTCAACGCGACCAACCTGCTCTACATCTGGGGCGGCTTTGTTAAGACCATCGAGATCTCGGCGCTGTCGATCTTTTTCTCGCTCATCTTTGGCACGGTGCTGGCGCTCGTCAAGAGCTATGCGCCCCGTCCGTTCCGCATTTTGGTGAGCGCCTATATCGAGCTGTTCCGCTGCACGCCTAACCTGCTGTGGATCCTGTTTATCTACTTTACGGTGCAGGGTCTGGATATTGTGATTTCGACCATCGCCTTTACGCTGTTTACCAGCGCCGTTATGGCCGAGATTGTGCGCGGCGGCCTCAACTCGATTCCGCGTGGCCAGTTTGAGGCGGCGCAGAGCCAGGGCTTCGGCTTTTTTGCCACCATGCGCTATATCATCCTGCCGCAGACGTTTAAGACGATTATTCCGGCTCTGTTTAGCCAGTGCACGACCGTTATCAAGGACAGTTCGTATCTTTCGGGCATCAACGTGGCCGAGCTCATGTACACGGCAAACGTCGTAATGGCGCATGCGATCGACCTGTCACAGGTGCTCATGCTCTACGGCCTGGTGTTTGCAATGTACTTTGCGCTGAACTTTGGTATCTCGCTGCTGGTGAGGGCGTATCAACGCCGCATCGTGGCCGCATAGTCCTGCTTCCCCAAGCACGGCACCTTGCCCCTCAATCGTCGCTTGCGTACATTTAGTACGCGGCGCTCCTCTTTCGGGGCAATCTGCCGCACTTGGGAAACCAGGACGGCCGTAAGTGACAAAATGGGAATCAGGAATCGCCTTTTTCTCATTTGTTAGAAAGGAATCGCGATGAGCGATCTGGAGAATAAGAAGAATCCTGTGGTCATTACCATCGCGCGCGACTTTGGTGCCGAGGGTCACGAGATTGGTCGCATGCTTGCCAACGAGTTGGGGATTCCGCTGTACGACAACGAGCTACTGGTGCGCGCGTCGCTGCGCGCGGGCGAGTCGCTCGATAAGATGGCGGCCTATGATGAGCGTCTGGCCGTGGAGAACATGGCGTTTCTGCCCGACCGCTACGATGCCCGTTCGTACTCGGACAAACTGTTTCAAAAGATGAGCCAGGTGATTTTGGACCTGGGCGAGACCGAGAGCTGCATTATCGAGGGCCGTCTGTCCGATTATCTGCTGCGCAACAACCCCAATCACATTGCCGTGTTGGTGACCGCTCCCTTTGAGGACCGCGTCGAGATTGTGCGTAAGAAGCGTGGCCTCAACAAAAAGAAGGGCGCCAAGCTGGTCAAACAGCAGCAGAAGGCGCGCGAGGCATTCTACAAGCGCTACAGCGCCGGCAAGTGGAAGATGACGAGCGGCAAGGACATCGTCGTCAACCGCGCCAAGCTGGGCCGCGAGGGCTGCAAGGACGTCATCGCCGCAGCCTACCGCTACAAAGTAGCTCAGCTCGAAGGCTAGACTCCAAAACCACTGCAAAGGGGGCACCTTTGCGGTGGTTTTTGTTTTAGAGCGAGGGGAAGGCTTTGGTGAGACCGGCGCGCGTTTGCGTGTCGGTCTTTTGGTAGATGGAGCTCAGGTGGCGCTGAACCATGCGCATCGAGATGCCGAGTTCCTCGGCGATCTGCTTGAGCGGGCGCTCGTCTTGGGTTACAGCCATGAGCACATCGACTTCGCGCGGGGTGAGGCCGTGGTTGGCGATAAAGGCCTGGCGCTGCTCCTCGATGGTGGGCGCGGCAAGTGCTTCCTCGGCTCGTTGCTGATGCTCGCGCTCCTGCTTGGTTTGGGGCAGGCGGAATAGACCCGCGGCAACGAACGCAACGCTGGCTGCTACGAGCAGCATGAGCGCGCCGATCATGATAAGGGCGACGTTGCCCGAGGTCACGAGCGCCAGCGAGATGCCCGATGTGGTGAACGCGCACACATTGTTGGCCGCGCGACCCATGCCGGCCCAGAGGGCGGGCGCGTGCATGCGCGGTGCCAGCTGAGTAAACGTGGCGGTAAAGAACGTGACGAAAAAGCCCGAGCTCAGGTAAAAGACGATGAGACCCAGGTTGGGATCGGCGCCGGCTTCCACGGCTAAGATTGAGATGGTGGAGAGCACCGTGACGCCGAGCATGACGAGTCCCATGTAGCGACGCTCGGCGAGATCAAAGATGATGCCGGCGACCAGGCCGCTTGCTGCCAAAAAGAGTCGCGGCCAGGTCTGCACCGCGATTGTGCCGTGGGCGTTGGAAAACGTGACGACGTTATCGAGCGTCGAGAACAGACAGGCGAGAATCATGACGAGCGCAATGCTCCAGTATGCCTGCTTGGCGAGGGCGTGCGAGGGCTCGGCAAAGGGATTGGCGAGGTCGCCGGAGCTCTTGGCGGCCTTTTGGGGGGCGGCGCTGAGGGCGGCGATGACAATTGTTGCCGCGCCAAGAATGATGAGCTCGGCGATGCCACCGCAATCAATCAGGTTGGTGGCGAACTGCATTAGGATGCCTGCGGCATAGGCCGCTCCTGCACCGGTGGCGAGCTTGGGGTCGTCTTGGAATGCCAGCGCAAAAGCATGATGTGCCGCGGCGCCCAGCAGACCGAGTCCAAGGAATGCCGCGCACCCCAGAATCTCGAGCACAAGCGGTCCTGTGGGGAATTGAATCTGGGCCAAGCCCATAATGGCGATGGGGACGGCGGCGGTGGCGGTTGCCTGGGCCTGGCCTTTGCGCTGGGCGAGGGACAGCAACGGCGCGTATCCGATAAAGCCGATGACGCTTGCGCCCAGGATGAAGCCCTGCGCAATCACAACACGTTCGGCACCGGCGAGCAGCCCGACATTGATATCGAAGCGAAACTCGGCGGCAAGGAAGGCGAAGGTGAAGAGCACGAGGGCCAGAAGTGCGTTGATTTTAGACTTGCTCAGATTCAAGGATGGTCCTTTGGATGGACGGAACAATCGTGCCCTCGATTGTAGACCAGGACGGTGGGGGGTGGGCCTTTCGGAAGACAGGGCGCGCTTGGCAATCGCGCGCTCGTTGCCTTTTGCGCTGGCAGATAGCCCACATGCGAATTTGTGCCTTGGGATCCGGATAACTTCCCGTAACATGGAGTCACAGAAGCACCCCTTACGACAAGGAGGCTCACATGCGAAAGCAAATTCATGACAACTCAATCAACCGCGACCGCTCGTGCGCGCTCTCCCATGGAACGTGGCGACGTGTGGGCGCCAAGCTTGCCTGTGCGGGGGCTTGCGCGCTCATGGCCGGCCAGCTGCTGCTGCCGAGCGTGGCGCTCGCCGCCAAATGGGTCAACGTTGGCGGCACGCAGTACAACAAGGGCGCCGGCGACGAGGCCGGAACGTGGTCCTGGGACGGCGCCGACGACATGAAGCTCAATGGCTACAACGGCGCCGGCATCAGTGCCCAGGGCAACCTCAACATTGACGTGGCGGGCACCAACACCATCACGGCCGATTCCTTGCGGAGCGCTATCGAGGTCAAGGACGGCAACCTTGCCATCACGGGGGAAGGAACCCTCAACGCGACGGCCGAACCACAGAAGAGCAGGAGCGCTGTTAAGGTCGAGTGCGGTAGCCTCGCCATCTCGGGCGACGTGACTCTCAACGCGACGGCCGGGACCGATACGATAGCGGTTTCGGGGGACGGTAAGACCGGCGGCGACGTGGACATCCGCGGTGCCAACGTTAACGTGACGGCAACGAACAAAGCGCCTCATACCATCGGCATTCACACGCGGGCAGGCAACATAACCATTAACGAGGGCGCCGACGTCCACGTCGAGGCGGAGGCGAATGGGGGGCTCAACGCCGTTGCAGTCTATGCCGAAAACATCTCCTCCGAGCATGGAGGGTGCATCGCGGTGGATAACGCAAAATTAGATGCGGCGGCGCGCAATGGATGCAGTGTGTCGGTCGCCCTGTATTCGTCCGGGGGTAAGGATACATATTTGAGTGTTACCAACGGAGCGGATGTTACGCTCGTGGCGAGTGATAGGGCCGACGCTTTGGATGGTGTTTGGATGCGCGCGGGGGACGGCGTGTCGCGGGTGCTCGTCGAGAATTCGAGCCTTACAGTTCGATGCGGTGACGGAATTGGCCACAGTCGTAAACATGGCTATGGAATATATTCCCAGTCCGGCTCCCAGTCCGCCATCCCTCGAATTGACATCATTAATTCAAATGTTGAGGTGTCGGGTAATGCGGCGGCAATCTACGCTGTCAATCAAGGTGATGCAGCCCCTTGTCTCTCAATTGATGGCGGATCGGTAGTTACGACTCCCGCCGGAGGCACCGTGCGAGAAACTGCGGGAAACGGACTCGTCATCGGTGCTGCCGGGTCGTCCACTATCCAGGATGTTAGGACCTCCGACGAGGTTGCCCGCAGCGTGGTAATCAGCTCCGGAGATGTGGTCGAGCCTGAGCCCACGCCGCAGCCTGAGCCTACCCCGGCTCCCACGCCGCAGCCAGGCGGCGGAAGTGAGACGGGCACGCCGTCCGTGACGCTGACTCAGGCGAGTTCCACGGCTGCTGCCTCCAAGCCGGCCGCGAAGGCAGTTGCGGCTCAGAAGTCCGTGGGCACTCTGGCCGCCACAGGCGACAACGCCGCGACGGCGGCCGCCGTCCTTGGCATCGCCGGTGCGTCCGTCATCGGCGCCGGCTTCGTCGCGTCCAAGCGCCGCAGCCGCTAGTGCAAGATTCCATAGCCATTTTCAGCCGCCGCGCGGGCGCAAATGCCCTCGCGGCGGCTCTTTATATTTTCGCAGGTAGAGGCCTAGGTTCGCATCTACGAACCTAGGTGTACAGAGCCGTTTGGCGCATCTTGGTTGTACAGGACCACCGCAAAGGGGACAGGCACCTTTGTGGTGGTGCAGCCTTTCGACCAAGGAGGCCGTTATGAACGGAAGCCACTTTGATAAGCAGACCCAGCGCGAGCGCACCTGTTCGCTGGCTCACGGTACCTGGCGCTGCGTGGGCGCCAAAATCGCTTGCGCTAGCGCGTGTGCGCTCATGGTTGGTCAGCTGTTGCTGCCGAGCTTGGCACTTGCGACCGAGTGCGCGGATCCCGCCGCCGCGACGGGTGAGGTCGCTGCGGCTCCGGTTGCACCGGCGGTTGCGGAGGATGCGGCTGCGGCGACCGCGCCTGCTACGACGCCCACGCCAGCAGCCGATGCTGCTCCGGAGGCACAAACCGTCGCTGAACCTCAGCAGGCGACTCCGGCTGACGTTACCGATGAATCTAACGATGCGGCATCCGCTGAACAAAACACTCTCAGCGGCACCGCCGCCACGCCGGCAAGCGATGCCATCATGCCCTGCGGCGTGACCGACGTGACTGGCGGGGGCGGCGTTAAGATCAACACGACCGTGGTCGATCACTACACGGACTGCGTGCTTCCGAGCAATGTCACACTCGAAAAGGGCCAGTCGTATACCTATGATTTTCCCGATGTTGAGGGCGGTATGCCGGATAAGCCGCTCTGCGAACTTGTCGAAAACAAGTACTACCGGGCCGATGCTGCTTCGGGCACCCTGACTGAAGTCCAGGACGCATCTATGTCCGATGTGACGGCTCGCTTTGAGCCTGTTGGCGATCATATGAGGCTGACGCTGACCTTTACGGGTGGCGCGGCAGGCGGCTCGTATCGACTCACGCGCAATGAGGCTCTTTATATTGGCGCGGCACTGACGTATACCGGAACCGACTATGAGGGCGGTGCCATCATTGTTGGGGATCCCGATGATATCTTCAACGCCTATCAGCCGGGCAGTTCGATTACCCTCAACGAAACCAGGGACGACTATTACCTCCGCTACGCTATCAATAGCGAAATTACGCTTGTTGCATCGGAAAACGAAGCCATCCATAACCTGGACGTCAACGACGTGAAGACCGACTACGCGCCCGGCGAGGCGCCCCGTGCGACCGCTACGATTCCCGCCGCCGATGCCGACAAGTACGAGATCGCCTACGAGTGCTGGGAAGAAATGGAGCTCGATATGGAATCCGGGGAGTCGGTACCCGTTGCCTTCTGGTATTCCGACCTCGCAAAGTACACGCCGGGCATGAAGAAGATTGACCACTTCGAAGAGGGCAAGTTCTACATGTACTCCGTTGAGCTGAGGCTCAAGGGCGACAATACCGTGGCCGATGACTGCAATATGAACGTCAACGGTCATTGGGCGCACCACATCAAGACCGTCAACGGCGTCTTCGCCCCAAACGCTGACAATATGCTGTGCGAGCAGCCGATTGATGAATGGCGTGCCATCGACGTTATCGAGATTAATGGCGCCACGACTATCTTTAAGGCGGGCGACAAACCGGTCTTTACGGCGGGCACTCCGGCGGGTTCCGACTCTATTCTCCAGTGCGAGTTCTGGACGGGCAGCGACGGCAGCGAAGTAAATTCCGTTGAGTTCTGGGACCAGAACATCACCAACCACATCGATGCCTTTAAGCCCGGCGTGACCTATCGTTACGGCCTGTACTTTAAGCCGGCGCGTGGTTTCTACTTTACGCCCAATACCAAGCTGAAGATCAATGGGGTTGAGTGTAGCTATCAGGTGGGCGAGGCAAGTGAGGTTGATTCCGAGAGCGGTTGGATTTACACCCTGTGGCTGAGCACCAACCTGGCGTTTACGCCCGAGGCTACGCCGGCGCCCGATCCGCAGCCTACGCCGGATCTCAAGCCGACGCCGCAGCCTGAGGTGAAGCCTGACACAAAGCGCGAAACGAAACCGGAGACCAAGCCCGCTGCGACGCCGACCAAAACGACCGTCACGACCAAGACGGTTGAGAAGGCCATGCCAGCAAAGAAGTCCGATGCGACCCTGGCCGCCACGGGCGACACCACCGCGATGACGGTCGCCGCCCTGGGCATCGCCGGCGCAACCGTTGCCGCAGCCGGTGTCGCCGCGACCAAGCGCCGCGAGCGTTAGGTTTTGGTGACGGTGCCCGTCCTCGGCGTCAGCAAAATCTAAATCTGTAACATCTGGCTGCCCAAAACGGACCTAGATGTTACAGATTGAGACAAGCTGGCGGGTGTCGGAACAACGTCTCGATCTATAACAACTAGCCACCAAAAACAGCTCTACCTGTTACAGATCGAGACAAACCGGCCACCCGCCCCAAAACCACCACAAAGGCGTCTGTCCCCTTTGTGCTGGTTTGGACGGCCGGCGTAGAAAAAAGTCCCCGCCGGGCGTGTGCTCGACGGGGACTTTGCCGTTTGGTGGCTAGCGCTGCAGGTGATTACTCGCCCAGCAGGCTCTTGGTGATGGAAGCGGCGGCCTTCTTGCCGGCGCCCATCGCCAGAATGACCGTAGCGGCACCGGTGACGATGTCGCCGCCGGCCCAGATGCGGGGATCGGTGGTCTGGCCGGTCTCCTCGTCGGCGACGATGTAACCCCACTTGTTGAGCTCCATCTTGCCGCCGATCTTCTTTGCGAAGGGGTTGGCGTTGGTGCCGATAGCCGAGATCGCGACGTCGCAGGGGATCTCCTCGATGGCGCCCTCGATGGGCACCGGACGACGGCGGCCGGACTCGTCGGGCTCGCCGAGCTCCATCTTCTGGACCTTGACGGCGCACACGGAGCCGTCCTCGCCAGCGACAAACTCGAGCGGGGAGACGAGCGGCAGAACCTCGACGCCCTCGGCCTTAGCATGGTGCAGCTCGGCGCGACGGCAGGGCATCTCGTCCTCGGTACGACGGTAGGCGATGATGGCGTGCTCGGCGCCCAGGCGCTTGGCGGTACGGACGGCGTCCATAGCCACGTTGCCGCCACCAAAGACGACGACGTTCTTGCCATGCTTGGTGGGGGTGTCGTACTCGGGGAACTTGTTGGCCTTCATCAGGTTTACGCGGGTGAGGTACTCGTTCGCGAAGAAGACGTTGGGCAGGTTCTCGCCGGGGACGTTGAGGAACTTGGGCAGGCCAGCGCCGGTCGCCACGTAGATGGCGTCGAAGCCCTGCTCGAACAGCTCCTCGGCCGTGGCCATGTTGCCCACGACGGAGTTGTACTCAAACTTGACGCCCATGTCCTCCAGGCCGTCAATCTCGCGCTTGACGACTGCCTTGGGCAGACGGAACTCGGGGATGCCGTAGACCAGCACGCCGCCGCCGGTGAAGAAGGCCTCAAAAACGGTGACGTCAAAGCCGTTGCGGGCGAGCTCGCCGGCGCAGGTGATGCCGGACGGGCCGGAGCCGACGACGGCGACCTTCTTGCCGTTCTTGGGAGCCATCTTGGGCGTGGAGGCGAGCTCGGGGCGGTCACCCAGGAAGCGCTCGAGCTGGCCGATGGCCACGGGCTCGGACTTCTTACCGCGGATGCACTTACCCTCGCACTGGTTCTCCTGCGGGCAGACGCGGCCGCAGATGGCGGGAAGCATGGAGTCCTCGCGGATGGTATCGAGGGCGCCGCCGAAGTCCTTCGCGCGGATCTGCTCGATAAAGCGGGGGATGTTGATGTTGACGGGGCAGCCCTCAACACAGAACGGCTTCTTGCAGTTGAGGCAGCGCTCGGCCTCGGCCAGCGCCATCTCCTCGGTGAAGCCCTTGTCGACGGGGCGGAAGTCGCAGGCGCGCTCGGCAGCCGGCTCCTCGTTATCGGGGGTGCGGGGCGACTTCATATCGGCAACGAAACGACCGTTAACTAGTGGCATGCGCAGCTCTTTTCCTCATAGGCCTTGAGGGACGCGCCCTCTTCGGAACGGTAAGCGGCCTGGCGGGCACGAAGGTCATCCCAGTCGACCAGGGTGGCATCGAAGTCGGGGCCGTCGACGCAAGCGAACTTGGTCACGCCGCCCACCTCGACGCGGCAGCAGCCGCACATACCGGTGCCGTCAACCATGATGGGGTTGAGCGACGCGGTGATGGGGGTGTCGTACTTCTGGGCGGTGAGGGTCGAGAACTTCATCATCGGAACGGGGCCGACGCAGAAGACCTGGCTCACGGCCTTGTCCTGCAGCAGACGCTCCAGCGGAGCGGTGACAACGCCCTGCTCGCCGTAGGAGCCGTCGTCAGTGGTGATGTGGATGTGGTCCTCGTCGAGGAGCTCGCGGAACTGGTCCTCCATGAGCAGGAGGTCCTTGGTGCGGGCGCCCATGATGGCGTGCACCTCGTGGCCGGTCTCGACCAGGTGCTTGGCGACCGGGAAGGCAATTGCCAGGCCGACGCCGCCGCCGATGACGGCGCAGGGGCCCTCGGCCATCTCGGTGGGAACTCCCAGCGGGCCCACGACGTCGCGCAGCGACTCGCCGGCCTCGTAGGTGGAAAGCATTTCGGTGGTCTTGCCGATCACCATGAAGATGAACTCGACCCAGCCCTCGTCACCGTTCCAGCCGGCCAGGGTAAACGGGACGCGCTCGCCCGTCTCGTTGGCGCGAACCATGAGGAACTGTCCAGCGTGCGCATGCTTGGCGATTGCAGGCGCCTCGATGCGGAACTTGAACACCTTCTCCGAGAACTGCGTCTTCTCCAGGATCTTATACATAGAACCCCTCTCTTGTTAGGGCCGCCGAACCGTGCCTCCACGGAAATGGACGGTAGCCCGAATAAAACCGTACGCGCACAGGCGTTGTGCAGACATACGGTGCAAATTATACCCTCATGGACATGTCGCTTACGTGTATCTTTGGCAGGCGGGAAAAGTGACCTGCCATTTAGGGAAAGGTTTATTTTGGCAGGTTTTATCAGGCAAAACGGCAAAGGGGGCCGGCCTCGCGCATCGGTGAGGCCGGCCCCCTTTGGAGCGTTGCGTATGTATGGCGGCACAGGGTTTATTGCGACGCGGCTGCCGTGGCGTTTCCGCAGATAAAACCTGCCAAAATAACCCTGTCCCTAAATGGTAGGTTTTAGTGCTTGCCGTTGGCGGAGGCGGAGCCGTTGACGTGGTCGCGGGCATAGACCACGCCGTGCACGATCGCCAAGCCGGCGGCGTCGGCGGCTTGGGCGCAGGTGTCCTGGAAATCCTCGGCCTCGCGGGCGCGCAGCTGTTTGAGCACGTAGTCGGCGACAGCCATCTTGCCGGGAGGGTTGCCGATGCCGGTGCGGATGCGGCTGAAGTCGCGGCTGCCCATCTTGTCGATGATGGAGCGCAGGCCGTTGTGGCCGGCGTGACCACCGCCCACCTTGACGCGTACGTCGCCGGCGGGAATGTCGAGCTCGTCGTGAATCACGAGCAGCTCCTCGGCCTTGATCTTATACTCGCGGCAGAGCTTGGAGATGGGGCCACCCGAGGTATTCATATACGACTGCGGCTTGACCAGCACAATCTGGCGCTTGCCACCCTCTTCCTCGGCATCGTTGATATTGATGAGCGCGACCTCGGCGCCTGCCTGGTTTTTCCAGTACGTGACGCCGGCCTGACGGGCCAACTCGTCGATCGCTTTGAAGCCGGCGTTGTGGCGGGTCTCGGCATATTCATCGCCAGGGTTGCCAAGCCCAGCAACCATGCGAATCTTAAGCGGCTGTGCAGCTGCCATGTTTGTCCTCCGTTACATAAATAGTTCAATCAACGACAAAGGCTACCACGCCCGCCGAAGGCGAGGAAAGGTTGCAGCAAAGTCATTTCAGAAAACAGCTGACCCGAGACAGCAGGAAACCCCGGGCACGCCGGGAGGGGTTATCAAAGCGAACATCCCGCAGCCGCAAAGCGGCGAGGACGTTCGCGTGATAACCCCGCAGGCGTGCCCGGGGTTTCCGGAGGGATGCGAGGGTCGAGCGACTACAGCGCGAAGTCGCCGCCGACGAGCGTAGAGACGGGCTCCTCGTGGTAAACGGCGGAGATGGCCTGAGCGAACTCCTCGGCGACCGAGATGGTCTTAATCTTGCCGCCGACCTCGACGGGGATGGCATCGGTGACGACGCACTCGACGATGGGGGCATCGTTCAGGCGCTCGATAGCCGGGCCCGAGAAGATGCCGTGGGTGGCGCACACGTAGATGTCGCCGGCGCCCATGGCCTTGAGCTCCTTGACGTTGGCGCACAGGGTGCCAGCGGTGTCGATCATGTCGTCGTTGATGACGCAGGTCTTGCCCTTGATGTCACCGATGATGCCCATGACCTCGGCGGCGTTGTGGCGCGGACGGCCCTTGTGGGCGATGGCGAGGCTGCAGCCGAGCATGTCGGAGAGCTTCTTGGCGGCCTTGGCACGACCCACGTCGGGGGAGACGACAACCAGGTTGTCAGTGTCGAAGTTCATGGCGTTGTAGTACTGGCCAAACAGCGGCAGTGCGGACAGGTGGTTGACCGGGATATCGAAGAAGCCCTGGATCTGGCCCTGGTGCAGGTCGAGGGTGATGATGCGGTTGACGCCGGCACGCTCGAGCAGGTTGGCGACGAGGCGGGCGGTGATGGGCTCGCGCGGGCCGGCCTTGCGGTCCTGGCGGGCATAGCCGTAGTGGGTGATGACGGCGGTGATGGAGCGGGCAGATGCGCGCTTGGCAGCGTCGGTGGCGATGAGCAGCTCCATGAGCATGTCGTTGACGTTGCCGCCGGCCACGGACTGAATCAGGAAGACGTCGGCGCCGCGGACGGTCTCGTCGTAGCGGGCGTAAATCTCACCATTGGCGAACTGCTTTAGCGTAAGGCCCGAAAGCTCGACCCCAAGGTACTCAGCGATCTTCTGAGCGAGGGGACGGTTGGAGGAACCGGAATACACGCGGATAATCTTGCGCATATTCTCCGACTTCTCGGGATCAATAATCGGCATTACCCTTCTCCTTTATATATCGAATGCCATATAGATGCCTTTTTGCATTGTAACCGTGCGGCGGGGTTAATCGGGTCTTGATAACGTCTTTACCGTCAACGGACACGAACCGACCACTCATCCGGCCGCGCAGGTCAGCATAGAAAAAGGAGCCGTCCCCATGGGAACAGCTCCTTAAATGCTTGGTAAAACGTTATACCTCGTCGTCCTCGTGCAGACGGCGGCGATAATCGGCGGCCCAGCCCTCAATATTTACCTGACGGGCGCGGCCCAGACCGAGTGCGTCGGCCGGGACCGGCTCGGTGATGACGGAGCCGGCGGCCACGAGCGCGCCGTCGCCGATCTGGGCGGGCGCGACCATCATGGTGTCGGAACCGATGAAGGCATCCTTGCCGATGACGGTCTTGTGCTTGTGCACGCCGTCGTAGTTGCAGGTGATGGAGCCTGCGCCCACGTTGACGCCTGAGCCCATGGTGGTATCGCCGATGTAGGACAGGTGCGGCACCTTGGAGCCCTCGCCGATCGTGGACTTCTTGATCTCCACGTGCGTGCCGGCCTTGGAGCCGTCGAGCATATGGGTGCCCGGGCGCAGGTAGGCGCGCGGGCCGCAGTCGACGCCGTTCTCGATGACGGCCTCGATGGCGATGGTCTCATCGATGGTGCAGCCGCTGCCGACGGTGGTGTCGGTGAGGCGGCTGTTGGGGCCGAGCTGGCATTCCTCGCCCACGGTGACGTGGCCAATCAGGTGCGTCTGCGGCCACACGACGGTGTCGCGGCCGATGGTGGCGTCGGGGCCGATCCAAGCCTGCGTGGGGTCGATGAAGGTAACGCCCTCGGCCATCCAGTGCTCGTTGATGCGGTCGCGCGCGATGGCGGTGAGCTGCGCGAGCTGGATGCGGCTGTTGACGCCCAGGCCGTCGCGGCAGTCGTCGCAGTGGAAGATGGAGACTGCCTGGCCGTGACCTTTGAGGATCTCGAGCATGTCGGGCAGGTAGTACTCGGACTGCGCGTTGTCGTTGCCGATTTCGTCGATGTGTGCGGCGAGCTGCGCGCCGTCGAAGGCGTAGCAGCCGGCGTTGCACTCGAGCAGCGTGGCGGCCTGCTCGGGCGTGCAGTCCTTCTGCTCGATGATGCGCTCGATCTGGCCGTCGGCACCCAGCTTGATGCGGCCGTAGCCGAAGGGGTCGGGCGGGGTCATGGTCATGACGGTGCAGGCGAGCTCGCCGGTAGCGACGGTCTGCGCGAATTTGGCGACGGTGTCGGCGGTGATGAGCGGCAGGTCGCCGTTGAGCACGACGACCGGGCCTTGCGTGATGCCGCAGGCCTCGAGCGCGACCTTGACAGCATGGCCGGTGCCCAGGCGCTCGGTCTGCTCGACGCACTCGACCTTGGTGGCGCTGTTGGCGTAGGCGCCGTCGATAAGGGCGCGCATCTCGTCGGCGTGGCTGCCGATGACGACCACGACGCGGCTGCAGCCGGCCTTGATGGTAGCGTCGACGATCCACTGGACCATGGGCTTACCCAGGATCTTGTGCGAAACCTTGCAGTGGTTCGACTTCATGCGGGTGCCCTCGCCGGCGGCGAGGATAATTGCGGTTGCGTCCATGTGATCTCCTGTTACGTTATAGAGACGTGTGTTTGGAAACGATACACGGCGCAATATGATACCGCAGGCATATGATGAGCGCGTAACGATTGGTTTGCGGCGGTTGAGGCTTGCGCCGCCGGCGTGGCGTTTGCACTGCTTGCGTGCGGCGTTGGCGGTGCTGCGGAGCTGTCGTTTGCGCGAGGGGACGGGGGTGCCCGTGGACAACATACGAGAGGAGTTTGGCGGCGAGCCCGTCGCGGCGTTCTCGATGTCGCATCCGGCGGTGCCGGCAATCTATATAGTGCTGACGCTGGGGCTCACCATGTTCTCGATGCAGCCGGTGCTGATTGCGCTGTCACTTGCGGGCGGGCTGGCGTATGGATTTGCGACGCGTGGGGCTGCCCGCACGCTGGGCGCACTCCGCTGGCAGCTGCCGGTGATTTTGATTATCGCGCTGGTCAATCCACTGTTTAGCGCTTCGGGTTCGACGGAGCTGTTTCGTATTGGCATGCGTGCGGTGTATCTAGAGAGCATGGTTTACGGCCTGTGCATGGGCGGGCTGTTTGTGGCGAGCGTGCTGTGGTTTGAGGCCGCGGCGTCGATGCTCGAATACGACAAGGTGCTCGCGCTGCTGGGTAATGCCGCGCCGGTGATCGCGCTCATGATCTCGATGTGCATGAGGCTTATCCCGCAGTTTTTGCGCCGCGGTCGTACGGTGCTGGCGGTGCAGGATGCGATCGATGCACCGGGCCGCGCGCCGGCCGACCCCGTGCGTTCGCGTTTGCGGGCATCGAGTGTGTTGATGGGCTGGGGCATGGAAGATTCGCTGGAGCGCGCGGACGCGATGCGCTCGCGCGGGTGGGGTGCCGCGACGCGTCGTACGACGTATGCGCGGTATCGGCTGGGGCGCGGCGATGTTGCCGCGCTGGTTGGGCTTGCACTGTTTGGCGTGGTCACGGTGACAGTGGCGTGGACCGCGACGACGCAGTATTCGTTTTATCCTCAGCTCTTGGTGCCGGCGCCGTGGCCGGGCTATGTTGTGTACGCTGCCTGGATGGTGCTGCCTTGCGCGTTGCACGCGAGTGATGAGAAGAGGTTTGGCTGATGGCTCGGTTGGATAGCTGCTCGGTAACGGGCGGGGCGTGCGGCTCCGATGTGCCTGCGATTGAGGTACGGGGCCTGAGCTTTACCTACCCCGGGGCTGAGGCGTCGGTACTCGAGGGGCTCGACTGGTCTGTTCCCCAGGGTGCATTTGCGCTGCTTGTTGGCGGTACCGGATCGGGTAAGTCGACGCTGCTGTCGCTGCTCAAACCCGAGATCGCTCCGGCGGGCGAGCGCACTGGCGAACTGCTCGTGCTGGGCGAGCCCGTCGCCGACATGGACGTGCGGGCATCGGCGGAGCGCGTGGGTTATGTGTTCCAGGATCCCGAGAACCAGATCGTGTGCGAAACCGTCTGGCACGAGATGGCGTTTGGCCTGGAAAACTTGGGGCTAGCGCGCGACGAGATGCGCCGTCGCGTAGCTGAGACCAGCTATTTCTTTGGGCTGGAAGATTGGCTTCACCGCGATACTGACACGCTTTCGGGTGGTCGCAAACAGTTGCTGTCGTTGGCGGCCGTTCTGACGCTACGCCCGCGCGTGCTGCTGCTCGACGAGCCCACGTCTCAGCTCGATCCCGTTGCCGAGAAGAATTTTCTGCACGCGCTGTTTCGCGTGAACCGTGAGCTGGGCTGCACGGTTGTTGTGGCGACGCATCAGCCGCGGCCGATGCTCGAGTATGCGACGTGTGCGTACCGGATTGAGGGCGGCCGCGTGCGCGAGGTGGCGGATATGGCTTCTTTGGGACGCCGAGAATCGCTGTTTTCCGATGACATGTTGGGGTGGGGTGCCATCCGATGTGCAAAAACAGGAGTATTCAGCAGGCGTGAGGACAGTTTGGGCTCTCTGGAGTCGCCCGTGGACGCATCGAGCGCGAAAAAAAGTTCGGAATTGGACAAATCGTCCGAATTTGTGGCGCAAACGTCGCTCAAGAACGGCTCGGAAGCCTTCCCGCGCACGGATGGAAGCAGAATACTCCAAAAAATGCACGCTGGGTCGGCTACCACCCTGGCAGGGAGCTGGTTTCGCTACGATCGCGCGGGCGGTTGGGTGCTGCGCGGGCTCGATGCGTCGTTTTCGGCTGGCGCGGTGCATGCGGTTGTGGGCGGTAACGGCTGCGGCAAGTCGACGATGCTTTCGGTGCTGGCCAAGACTGCCAAGCTGCAGCGTGGTCGTATGGTGCGCGGGGCGGCCTCGGCTGCGCTGCTGCCGCAGAACCCCAAGGCCCTGCTGGTTGCCGAGACGGTGTGCGACGAGCTGATGGAATGGGCCTCGACCTGCGGATATGACGAGAACTTGGCGCGGGAGCGTGCGGCGCAACTGGGATTGGACGGCTTGGAGACGCGCCACCCTTACGACCTCTCGGGCGGACAGCGCCAGCTGCTTGCACTGGCAAAGCTGCTGCTGATCGGCCCCGAGCTGCTGCTGCTTGACGAGCCCACGAAGGGCTTGGACCTGGAGAGCCGCCGCATCATCGCCCGCGCCCTGCGTGACCATGCGAAGGCTGGCGGCACCGTCATCATGGCTACGCACGATTTGGACTTTGCCGAGCAGGTTGCCGACGACGTCGCCATGATGTTTGACGGTGAGATTGCCTGCATGGAGCCGCCGGCAGATTTCTTTGCCGACAACGTGTTCTATAGGTCGTGATGGAATGGCGGATTATCGCGGCTTGCGCCTGCTTGCAAAACTGGAGATCCCGCTGCTGTTGGCGGTGCCGGCGGTGATGGCTGCGGCGTTGCTGTCGGGTGTTGGGCAGGCAGCGTTGGCCATGCTTGTCGTGGTGGCGCTGGTGCTCGCACTGTTCTTTGCGGGTTACGAGGCATCTCGTCCGGGTTTGCGCCAGATTATGCCCACGCTGGTGCTGGCGGCGCTGGCGGCGACGGGGCGCATCCTGTTTGGGCCCATTCCCGACTTTAAACCGGTGAGCGCCATCGCCATTATCGCGGGGGCGACGCTTGGCCGCCGCAATGGTTTTATGGTTGGCGCGCTGGCGGCGCTGACCAGCAATTTCTTTTTTGGACAGGGCATGTGGACGCCGTGGCAGATGTATGCCTGGGGCCTGGTTGGCTATGTCGGCGGTGCGCTGGCGCATGCCGGTGCGTTTGACCGTGCGGATGGAACCGTGCGCATGCCGGCGCTGCTGGCGTACGGCTTTGCGTCGGGCCTGCTCTATGGCGTCGTGATCAACGCGTATGACATCATTGGATTTGTACAGCCGCTTACTTGGGCGGGTGCCGTGGCGCGTCTTGCCACGGCAGTGCCGTTCGATATTACGCACGGCTTTGCGACCTGCGTGTTTTTGGCCGCCCTGTACAAGCCTTGGTGCCGTCGCATTAACCGTGTCGTCGTGAAATACGGGCTGTAGGGCTGGTTCGCCGGGGCGGGAATCAATACTGCCGAAGTGCCATTTCAAAACTATGCCGGTTTACGGGGCTAGATTGGCGCAGGCAGACCATGCCGGCTTTTTTCGAAATAGAGCAAGCCGTTCACCTGCGGTTTTATTATCTCGGAATTGCGTATGGTTGGGGGTTCGCGATTCAGCCCCGTAAACCGGTATAGTTTTGGAATGGCCGGCTGATATGACGGGCATCGTGGCCCTCAGAGAGCCAAATTGATCCATTTTCTTCCGTCCCCAGATGTCCCCAGGGAATCAGTTGACGGCGCTTGCCACGAAACTGGCCCATCTACTACGTTTAGCTTGATACTCCCGCCCATGACCGCGTTTTATGAAAAACCGCAGGCTTTCTACCTGCGTCGGTTTTCTTTTTGCGTTGTTCGCTGTGGTTGAGGGTGGTGGCTTAAACGTAGTAGATGGGCGTGTTTCGTGGCGGATGGGTCACGCGGATACCCCCACGAGACCCAAAATGATTCGTTTTCCTCCGTCCCCAGGGGATCAGCTGGGGCTAGAGCTCTAGCGTGAGGGTGACGGGGCAATGGTCGCTGCCAAAGATGTCGTCGCGGATGCCGGTGTCGCGTACGTTGTCGGCGATTGCGACGCTTACCAGGAAGTAGTCGATGCGCCAGCCTGCGTTGTTCTTGCGGGCATTAAAGCGATAGCTCCACCAGCTGTAGACGCCCTCGACGTCGGGGTTTGCCGTGCGCCAGGTATCGGTAAAGCCGGCGTTGAGTAGCTCGGTGAACTTGCCGCGCTCCTCGTCCGAAAAGCCCGCGTTGCCGCGGTTGGACTTGGGGTTCTTAAGGTCGATCTCCTCGTGCGCCACGTTAAAGTCGCCGCAGGTCACGACGGGTTTGCCGGTCTCGCGCTCGAGCGCGTTCAAAAAGCCGCGGTAGGCATCGTCCCAGGCCATGCGCACGTCGATGCGGGCGAGTTCGTTTTGCGCGTTGGGCGTATAGACGTCGACAAACCAAAACTTGTCGAACTCGAGCGCGCAGACGCGGCCCTCGGTTACGGCTTGGGCGACGAGTGCGGCCGCCTCACCCTCG
>CABUBZ010000022.1 GCA_902489945.1 uncultured Collinsella sp. | reverse complement strand
CCGCGAGGCGCGCTCGTCACTGCCGCTCGCCCCGCCCGGGCTGGCGCCGGGCGCGCTATGCTTAGGGAGCGGTGGGCGCCTCCGGAGCAGCAGGGGACTCGGACGCGGTGATGCCGGAGGTGTCGATCTCGCCCAGATTGGCGAGCTGCTCGATGAGGGGGAGGCCCATCGGGTCGTCCACCTCGACGCCGCCGAGCACGATGGTGCTGTAGCGCGTGTCGACATGGGTTGTGAACACGGCCGGGTCGAAACCCGAAGCGATAAAGCCAATGCCCGCGAGGACAACACCCGCGGCAACGAGCCCGCCCGCCACGGCGAGGTAGATCTTCTTCGCACTGGTCATGGTACTCACTCCTTTCTACGCCGCGAGATGCGCGGCAGCGCCGCCCTTCTCGCCCTTACCCTTCCAGAAGGGCGAGGCGGCCTTCCTCGCCCAGAGCGCCGAGAGGCGCGCAATTTGTTTTGAGGCGGCCCAAGCGCCAGCACCAACGAAGAGCGCCACGCCGACGAGGCCGAGCCCCACGCCCGCCGAGGCGAGGGCGTACGGGAAGTGGCCGATGATGACGCCGCTTACGGCAAGCAGGAGCTCAACTACGCCCACGCCCCCGAGTGCCACCGCGACGATCCACACGCAGAGCGCCAGCACCCAGATGCAGATATAGACCGTGACGGCCACGGCGGCGAAGGCGGCGAGCAGCGGCACCCACACCGGGGAGCCCACGATGGCCAGCACCCACAGCAGCGCGGTGCTGCGCCGGCGCGTCCTCGCGATCGCGCGCGGCACGGCGGGCAGGTCGTCGAGCGTGGCCTCCACCTCGCCGGGCGTGCCCATGGCGGCCACGGCCTCCTCCTCGCTCATACCGTCCTCCATGCGGTCGGCGATGGCCTCCGCATAGAACGCCTTGGTCTCCTCCACCTGCTCGGCCGGCAGGCAGGCGAGCAGCTCGCCCAACCGGCCCAGAAACTCATCGCGCGTCATGGTGCGCCTCCTCAACGTATGCGTAAATCTCCCGTACGGACGGCCACTCGGCCAGGAACTCCTCGATGCGCGCTCGCCCGTCGTCCGTGATGCGGTAGTACCGGCGCAGCCGCCCGTTGTGCTCGGCGGAGCGCGCCGTGATGCACCCGGCCTTCTCCAGGCGCTTGAGCAGCGGGTAGAGCGTCGACTCCGTGAGCCCCATGCTCGCCGGTACGTCCTTCACGATCTGGTAGCCGTAGGACTCCTCGCCGGAGACGGCCGCGAGCACGCAGGCCTCCAGGAAGCCGCGCTTCATCTGTGCCTCCATCCGCACACCTCCTCTCGTCATATACTATGCTATACACACTATACGATGCAAGGTATTAGACGTCAACTCTCATCGCGAAGATTCTCCGGCCCCTGCGCGCTGCGAACGTGATATCGCGGGGCGGTTGGCATTATGCATGAAACGTCAAGTAACGCTCTTTTGATCCACTTCCACTCGGCCCCATATGCCTTGTACAACACCCCCCTTCAACCTTGGGTTCAAGGGAGCCGCTAGGCTGGGCGTGCCGGACGGTAAGGTCCTGGACGCGATGGTGGACTTCTCCGATGCCATAGGGGTCATGGGTCTACGCCGATGGAGGCCCACGCACGCGGCAGGGCTCGCCCGTCACCGCTGGTCGCCGGACGGTCCCCACGCTCCGCTCGCCAACGCGCAGGCGACAGCAGCAGTCCAGCGCTAGCTGGAGACGCCGGAATGCCCAGAAGATGCGTTTCCCATCACTGCGACAGAGCTTTTTGCAGGGGTGGCAATTTTTCCTAATATCGAGGTCAGCTTGGCTTCGGTAGCCACCTTGAGAGCATCGCCAATAGACTCTTCCTTTATGCGTTCGGCATAATCGTAGGCAATACCCAAAAATTCCAGTCCCGAGCAACAGGAGTACAATTGCTGCATTGTTGCCACCTGATGGGAGATGGAAGATGGACTGCGATGGCTACCCACGCGTTCCCATGCCGTTGATGTGCACCGCCTTTGTGCCGGGGCAGATTGACGCTGCGGTTGCAGGCATTTCCGACCCCGATTCGCGCGCCATTGCCACGGCAGAAGCTCTGTACTTTCGCGGACAGGCCGCCCTCGCTGCCAAGACGGCGCGCCCCTATCTTGACGCCACCGATCCCGCACTGCGCTATTCCGCATGCTTTATCTGAGGATATGCCAGCCTGTCGCTCAACCGTATCCCCGACGCCCGCCGGTGCCTTGCTGGCATCCTCGATATGCCAACCGACGAGGAGTCGCCCGCCGTCCACGCCACGCATATCCTGTTCGCCTCGGCCGCGAGCGTCCTGCTGCACTTGCCTTCCCCGTATTCCGCCGAAGAGTTTTATCCGCTTGCGGCGCATCTGCCCGAAGGCCTGCGCCTGTTCGCCAGCTACGTGATGGCGCACGCCCTGTACCTGCGCGGCGAATATGGCCGCAGTCTGGGCATGGCAGAAAACGCCCTGATCATGAAACAGGGAAGCTATCCCATCTCGGAGCTATTCCTGCACTTGTCGGCTTCTATGGCATGCATGAGCCTCAAGGACATCGACGCCGCAAAGGCACACTTCGGAGTTGCTTGGAACATTGCGCGTCCCGACGGCCTTATCGAGCTCATTGGCGAGCACCACGGCCTTTTGCAGGGACTCATCGAGGCATGCCTAAAATCGCAATACCCTGACGATTTCGCACGCATCATCGAGATTACGTATCGATTCAGCTACGGCTGGCGGCGCATCCACAACCCCGATTCGGGCGAGGACGTTGCCGACGATTTAACGACCACGGAGTTCACCATGGCCATGCTCGCCTGCCGCGGATGGACCAACGCCGAAATCGCACGCCACATGGGCGTGTCGCCAGGTACCGTTAAAAATCGACTGTCCAACGTGTATGCAAAGCTTGGCATCGGCACGCGCACCGAACTGGTCGCGCATATGCTGCGTTAGCGGCCAGACTGCCTAGCGCGGCACGTGCGCCCCGGAGCCCCGGCGCTTCGCTCGCTCAAATTGGACATTTTGGCCCTCGGACGGCACTACCGTGACAGGATGCCTTCTCGCAAAATTGGATTATTTCCACCGATACCTGCGGGATGGGAGCCAAAGATGCTTGATCGCCGTTCGTTACTTGTTGCCGGAGCGTCCTCGCTGGCGAGCATTATGTTGCCGCGCGTGCCGGGAAGCGCAAACGCCTTCATATTGCCGTTCGCCCCCGCCGAGGCATACGCCGACGAAGATGATCCCTTCAAGGTCTTGGTGCTCTCGCGCACCATGTTTGGTGTGGTCGTGGTCGACGTCGCCAACAAGAATACGCCCATCACGGGTGCCCAGGTCACGCTCATATCGCGCTATGCCGCAGGCAAGCAGCTCACCGCCACGACCGATGACGAAGGCACGGCCATCTTTGAGGTCGCCCCTCTTTCAGAAGGCTACGTGGACGAGGCAACGCTTCTCGACGCGTACGACTTTAACGGCGGCATCTCCATTAGCATGGCAGGCTACCGCGATGTCGAGATTCCCCTTGCGCGTATCCAGGGCGGCACCGCTATTACCGCACCCACACGTCCGCTCTCCGATGGCGAGCCGTACTTTCGACAGCTCACGTTCGACGAATGGGACATCCAGTACGCCGACGCCACGTTCATGGCGATGCCCAAAGACGATGCAGCAAATGCGCAGCCCGATACGCATACCTTTGCCGTACAGGCCCACCTGCCGCAGGGCGGGCAGGCAACGCTGCACATCAATAAGGTAATGCCCGCCGTGGGCAGCTCACCCGAAACCGTCACGCAGATTGGCCAGGTCAAGGCCAGCGCAACGGGTGCGGATAATCTGGCGACGTTCACGCTCGAAGACAAGTTCCTCGATGCGGCGTCGGGCATTCTGGAAGAAGGATGCAAACTGCACTTTGTGCTCGACTATCAGGGCAAAACCTACACGCTCTCCTCCCCCATGGCCGTTGCCACCGCACCGGCTTCCAAGGCTGAATCGGGCTCGACCACCATCATCCCCACCACCATGGATCAAGAGATCACTCCGTTCGATTTCCCCGCGGCGTTTCCCGGCATCGGCGGTAACAAGTTCACCTGCTGGATGCCCACGTTTCCGATCCTCTTCGATTTCTCGTTTGCCGGGTACGTGTTGTTTGGCGGAGGATACAAACCGGCCAGCTACATAAACGATTCGGGCAACCCTGATCCGGAGTACTGGAAGAAGTCGCCGCGCGAATCGGGCGCCAAGCAGGCAAACCGCTACCTCGACGAGATGGAGGGGAAGTGGAACCAATACAAGAGCATGAGCGCCGGCTCGGGCACCGATCCAAGAAACACCAAGCTCCTTCGTCACCATTGCACGCCGCCGTTCACGATGGATATCGCAACACAGGTGTACGGATCGCTTGCCTACGACTGGGTAGGCAAAACTTGGGGCGATAACAACGATCCGGCGTTCGGCAATATTAAGGCCCTCTTCCAAGTAAAAACCGACCTCAACTGGACCGAGCAGTTCACCTTGGGCCCGGTGCCGTTTTTCCTAAACGTCAACCCTTGGGTGCTGGCGAAGCTGGCGCTCGCCGTAGGCGCCCACACGCACGGCAGCGGTGCGGCGTTCTTCAAAAACATTTCGCTCGACTATTCCAATACGTCGGGATCGTTCACCATCCAGATCGGGCTTGCCGTCACCTTTGGAGCCGGCGTTGCAGGCGTCGCTTCGTCCGCCGTGCGCGGTGCCGCATCCCTCACACTGTTCATTGGGTACGAGAAGTCGGACGGCCACCAGCTTCCGCGGCTGCGCGTGGGTGCAGACGTCGATGTCGACGTGATACCCCAGTTCATCATGTTCAAGTGGACCACCAAGGCCTGGTCGGGGTCGTGGCCCACACTCGCCGATTCGTGGAACATGTCGGTCAACAACAGCGACCAGCATGTGCTCCAGCGCTCTGAGCTAGCGCTGGGCGGAGACACGCCTTATACGTTGGATGCCTGCTTTGGCGCGACCGGCAATGCCGAGTCGGGCGGCGTAGCACAGTTTATCGCGTCGGCCACCATCGTCACCAATGCCGAGCTGCTCGCATGCGCCGAGGTTGCAGCCACCGCCATCAACGTCGCGCCGGTCGTGCGCGACTGGGAGCAAACGGTCACGTGTATCGAGCTCGACGCGGATGCAGAGAGCAATGACACGGGACAGGTCGAGCATTTCGTCCACGCTCTGATGGAGAATGACGAAAATGCCGCGCCGATGTATAAGTACACCTACATCGGCCAGGCGACGAACGCCGTTGCGGACTCGAACGCCAATTCTGCCGGCGTGTCGGAGGACGAGCGAGGCGGCATAAAGCCCTCGAGCGACAACGTGCTGTTTACTGGCGTGCTCAGCGAAGCTCACATGAAATTTGCGGAGATAGCCGGCACGGAATGCCTGTTCCGTATCGCTTCGGTGCGCTACGGCGAGGATGGCCGTTCGCGCCTGGTGGTACACACGAAGGCAAACGGCGCGTGGTCCGCTCCTATGCCGGTCGACTTCCCCCTGGGCTTTGGCGAGGGCGACGTGGAGCGTGGCGGCACGTTCGATTACGACTTCGACGTGGTGGAATTTACGGACGGGAGAGGAAACCAAGACGCCTACGTATTGCTGGTCTCGGGAGAGCGACCCGAAGGCGACACAACACGGTTCGATACGGCAAGCACGGCAGGCATACTGTCCGTTGTGCGCCTGCGCATAAGCAATAGCGAAGTTCGCGTAGTGTCGCACACGTCATGGCGCAGTATCTCGCGCGGCCGCCTGCAGGAGGACGGTTACCATTGTCTGCAGTGTCCGCGCATCACGGTGGGCAAAACGCTTGTCGACGGACGTCTGTCGGGCGCCTATCTCCACCGCCGCGGAGCCACCTCAGAAAAGGCGCTGGGCTGCGAGGCTGAGGTCGCGCTGGAATGCTTTTCCCTGTGGTCGGATGTGTCGGGCGACAGCCTCACGTTCCGTCAGGTTCTCCGCTTTCCGCAAGCACCATCGAGCATCGAGCTTGGCGCGCCCGAGAACATCAACGGCAAAATGGTGGTACCCGTTGCATACGAAACCGCAGACGGCTGCGGCTGCGCATCGTACGCCGTCATCGGTCAGTCTATTGCGGGCTGGGGCGTCATGTCGCCGGATGCCTCGGTACCGCGCGTGGTGCCGTGGCCGCAGCACACAGGCTTTTTGGCAACCGTCAACGAGCAGCTGCAGCATGTTACCTGGACGCGAGGCGCATCGGCATTTGCAACGACGCCCGTCGGCGCAGCTGGCTGCGGCCCGGCATCGTTTAGCATGAGCAACAACGGCAGGTGCGTGCTATACGTCGAGAACACCGACGGCAAAGTGGGGCAAACCTACGACGAAGAAGGCGAGCCGGTGGCGGTAATGGGCAAGCATTTCCGCATCTTCGCCAGTACGCTGATAGACGACCTGTTCACGGAGCCGTTCGTGCTCTGCGAGCTGGAGCATCCCATCGATCAGATAACGACGTTTTTGACCTCGGGCGGTATGCTCTCGGCGCTCGCCACGCACATCGTGAGTGCCGAGCAGAGCAAGGCAGAACTGCACGGCATCGAAGTGCCCTTGGTGGCATGCGCCACACCACTGGGCGCGATAGCCAACCTGGGCGCCGTGGTGCCCGGGGCGGCAAGCGAGTCGTTTACGGTAACGGTGCGAAACGACGGCAACACGCTGCTGACCGCAGGAACAGTCGATCTGTACCGAGAAGGCTCCAACCAACCGTTCTCCAGCGCATCCATCGGATTCGGCCCGAACGCACGCATGGCATCGATCTACGATCCGGAGCTTGCCGAGGATGCTTCGGCCAACGACATGGCACACGTGAAGTACGCAGTCGAGACACTGGGCGTGCGCCCCACGCACCCGCTGGTAGCCGACAACGGCAACGCCGTGCTGGCACCGGGTTGCACAGCGCAGTTCCGTATGAGCTTCGCCATCCCGGAGAGCTGGAGCGACGAGGTGGGCAAACGCGTCACGCTCTACGCAAAGGCGCGCGACCTGGTGGCGCTCGGCCCCGTAACGCTCGAGGAGATTCGACCGGGCGCAAACTCCGCGCTGGGCGCCGTGCTGCACGAGCTCCACATTCCCGACGCGGTATGCGAACGTGCAGAGGTGCTGGTGGGCGTAAGCAGCAACGCGAATACGACGGGACTCCACGATGCACCGATGACCGTGGGCGGCGATGGCGGCTCGAGCGGCGGCGGCTCCGGCACGGGAGGCAGCTCCGGCGGAAGCGGCTCTGGCAGCGGCAAGGGCAACGACAATAACAAGCTCTCCGGAAAAGCAGGCGCGCTTGCTGGAACGGGCGACAGCAACATCCCCCTGACGGCAGCCGCAGCAGCACTCGCCGCAGTCGGAGCCGGCCTCGTCGCCTACAGCGCCCGCCGCACCGCCCTCGAGCGCAGCGGCAGCAATGAAGCCGGAACGGATGGGTCCCGCTAGCTCTCAACGCTTTTGCGAGCGGCGCTGACCCTGTTCGTCGAACACAAAAGGGGCTGGCTCTGATAACCCAGAGCCAGCCCCTTGCGCATTAGATATCGTCGGTACCGTCGAATTCCGCCTCGAGCTTGGCGCGGCGCTTTTTCGCCGAGAAAAACGTTGCGCACAGGGCGGCGAATGTGGCTATGAAAATCATCATGCCGCAGACCGCACCCGTCGCCAAATTCGCTGCCCAATAGATGCTTTCGAACGGCACAATCTGTACCTCCGCAATACAGCGCATCGCCGCGATGACAAGTGTGCTCGTGACCCCGCTGATACCGCAGACGAGCAGGAAATATCCGACAGGAAGATGCTCGGTTTGCCCAAAACGGTTGGTATCGACATAGCCCTTTCGCGTCTGCAATACCACGCAAATCAGCATCACGATAACAAGCCATGCATACATGGCCGCCTCGGCTGGCGTTGCAAAGAGATGCGGCATTTCACTGGCATCGCTGTGGACCCACGCGACTTGTCGGGCCAAGATCTCGTAGAAAAGGATCATCAGCATGCCAAACGAAAGCAGCATGAAACCAATCTTGTAAATCTTCGCGTTCTCGGCCTCCAGGCGCTCATCCTTTGGGCCGGCATATTCACGCCACTTTTGCACGAGCTTTAAATCTTCAAATTTCATAGCGACTCCTAAAGAGCGTTAGGGTCGACGTCGGTCTCGTCTTCCCAAAACAGGTCGTTCAACGTGACGCGCAGCGCTTTGCAAATCGCCACGCACAAGTTGAGCGTGGGGTTATAGCCGCCCGCCTCGATCAGGCCGATGGTTTGGCGCGTAACGCCCACGGCCTGGGCTAAGTCAGCTTGCGAAAGGCCAGCCGCCGCGCGTGCCGCCTTCATGCGTAGGTTCTTTTTGCCCGGCATGGAGTTCCTTTCGTAGTAATGGACAGATATCCGTTGCAACATGACAGAAATATATTGCATCCATTAACGCATGTCAACTATATCTGTCATTATGAAAATCATGTCTGTCATTGCGCGCACGGTGCCCCGCTGTACCCGAAACCGCGCAAGGCACTGACCCTGCTCATCGAACACCAAAAGGGCTGGCCCCGATAAATCGAAGCCAGCCCTGAGTCGCCTGACATGGGAATCGTAGTTCGCTACTTGAGCTTCAGTGCCTCCATCATGGGCACAGCGGCATCCCAATCGATCTTCCAACCGATCGACACGCGGACGGTTTCACCCGTTGCGGGAGCCGTCGCAAACAGCGTATGGCCGTTGTCGGGACCGGTAAAGCGCAGCCACGTTATGCCGTTGTACTCGACCTGGTCGGTTGTTGTTTCCTTGCCTTCGAAGACCTGCCCCAGGCTTGCAACCTCTTCCTCCGGCGAGCGCGGGAAGATGCTGATGTGCAGGCGCCCTCCAGTCTCGTCGTGGAAGAAGTCTGCCTTTTCGTGCTCTTCGTTGGACGAATCCAGCGTGTACCCATCGGCGGCCTCGATACTGTACGATGCGCAATCGATGCCTGTTAAATCTGCCTTCTCGCCAGAATCGGCCACGCCGCCGGCCGCCTTGAACTCCTTGGTCTCGCATCCCGTGGTGTCGAAGTGCATGGCCTCATGATTCTTGGCGGGGGCGTAAGCGTCTACGAACTCGACAGTGATGGGCCCGTAGTACGCCGTCTTGGGCGCCCAGAAATACACGTACTCAACGGTCTCGCCCGGAGCGATATCTGGCCTCTCGGAAAGGTCGATGCCCTCGTGCAGCTCATCGGGAGCCTCGCTTGCAACGTAGTCGAGCACGGCCGCCTTGCCGGAAGTAAACAACGGGTCGCCTGCCTCAAGATCGCCCTGGGCAGCATGCACGTTAAAGGAACTGAACGTCCTGTTCTTTGTGTTGTTGTTGGTAATCTTGATGTGCAGGTAAAAGCCGTCCTGCTTCTTGGCATCACCGCGATAGAACGTACCGTGAGTCACCGACTCGTAGGTAATGCCTGCCACCTCGACCGTCTGCGACTCATAGGCCTTGGGCTTCTCGGCCTTCTCCTGCACAGGTGCGCTCCCGCCCGAGCCACTCGGTGCATTACCGCCGCAGCCGGCCACCGTACATGCCAGCACGGCCGAAAGCGTCACGGTGGGAATTCCTAACAGCAGCTTCTTCGTCATGGGCTTCATCATCCTCACCGCTCCTTTCGGCTTGCAGCTCATCCGTTGCCCGAGTCTCAAGTCGACCCCGTGGCATCGGCTTCCACTATGAGCGTATGACGAAACACGGCGCGGGCGAAGTGACCCACGGCCCAAATAACGACCCGCCAGCGTTCCTTATGGGCCAAAGGGACTCGCACACGCACGCCCGTGGCCCATAAAACGAGACGCTTGTCCCAATGTTCGATTCGATCCATCCGCAAACAAGGTAGGGCGCCTCCAGCCGCCTTCAAACTTACTCGGACAGAACCGACTCGGTTTTGTCCGAGTAAACGAATCTCCATCGAACTCCGAACGATTGTTCGATGGATTTCGTGTTAGGTGGAATCGCCCACGGCCTGGGCTATGCTACCTTGACTATCTATATGACTTAAACGCAGCAAAAGGAGCACCGAGAGAGCGAGTATGGCAAAAAACACCGCAAACTATGGTAACGACAGTATCCGCCAGCTCAAGGACGAGGAGCGCGTACGCCTGCGCCCCGCCGTCATCTTTGGCTCGGACGGACTCGACGGCTGCGCGCATGCCGCCTTCGAGATCCTGTCCAACGCCGTTGACGAGGCGCGCCAGGGCTACGGCAAGCTCATCACCCTTACCGCCTTTCGCGATGGTTCCATTCAGGTAGAGGACAACGGCCGCGGCTGCCCGCTCGACTGGAACCCCTCCGAGAAGCGCTTTAACTGGGAACTCGTCTTTTGCGAGCTCTACGCCGGCGGCAAATACAACAATAACCAGGGCGGCGACTACGACTTCTCGCTCGGCACCAACGGCCTGGGCTCATGCGCAACCCAGTACGCCTCCGAATACATGGACGTCACGGTTTGGCGCGACGGCAACAAGTACTCCCTGCACTTTAAGAAGGGCAAGGTCGTCGGCGCCAAAAAGAAGGCACTCGAGATTGAGCCCAGCGACGAGGACCGCACCGGCACCACCATCAAGTGGCGTCCCGATCTTGAGGTCTTTACCTCCATCAGCATTCCCCATGATTGGTATCGCGAGACCATGCGCCGTCAGGCCGTGGTCAACGCCAACGTGACCTTCCGTCTGCGCATCGAAGGCGACGATAGCGAGTTTTCCGAAGAGGACTTTTGCTATCCCAAGGGCATCGAAGACTACGTACTCGAGAAGGTCGGTACCGACTACCTCACCGAGCCCTTCTTTATCGAGGCCGACCGTCGCGGTCGCGATCGCGAGGACCTGCCCGACTACAACGTAAAGATTACCGCGTGCATGTGCTTCTCGCGCACCTTCATGATGCAGGAGTACTACCACAACTCATCGTGGCTCGAAAACGGCGGCTCGCCCGAGAAGGCCGCCCGCAGTGCTCTGACCAGCGCCATCGATGCCTACATCAAGCAACAGGGCAAGTACAACAAAAATGAGAGCGGCATTAAGTGGCAAGACGTCCAGGACTGTCTAGTGCTGGTGACCAACTGCTTCTCCACCCAGACGTCCTACGAGAATCAGACCAAGAAGGCCATCAACAACCGCTTTATCCAGCAGGCCATGACGGCATTCTTTAAGGAGCGCCTCTCGACCTACTTGATCGAGAACAAAGACGCCGCCAACAAGATCATGGAACAGGTGCTCATCAACAAGCGCTCGCGCGAGAATGCCGAGAAGACGCGCCAGAGCATCAAGACCAACTTGCAGCAGAAGACCGACATGGCCAACCGCGTGCAGAAGTTCATCGACTGCCGCTCCAAGGACAAGAGCCGCCGCGAGATCTACATCGTAGAGGGCGACTCGGCAGCAGGCGCCATTCGCACCTCGCGCGATGCCGAGTTCCAGGGCGTTATGCCCGTCCGCGGCAAAATCCTCAACTGCCTAAAGGAGGACTACCCGCGCATCTTTAAGTCCGACATCATCATGGACCTCATGCGCGTGCTGGGCTGCGGTGTGGAGATCAAGGACAAGCGCATCAAGAACCTCGGCGCCTTTGACCTGGACAACCTCAACTGGAACAAGGTCATCATCTGTACGGACGCCGACGTCGACGGTTATCACATCCGCACGCTCGTGCTCACCATGCTCTACCGCTTGGTGCCCACGCTTATCGACGAGGGCTACGTGTATATCGCTGAGTCGCCGCTCTACGAGATCAACTGCAAAGAAAAGACCTACTTTGCCTACACCGAGCTCGAGAAGAACGGCATCCTCAAAGAGATCGGCGACCAGAAGTGCTCCATCAACCGCTCCAAGGGTCTTGGTGAGAACGATCCGGACATGATGTGGCTCACCACCATGAACCCCGAGACGCGTCGCCTGATTAAGGTGGAGCCCGAGGACGTCACCAAGATGGAGACCATGTTCAACCTGTTGCTGGGCAACGACGAGGCAGGCCGCAAGCGCCATATCTCGGAGCACGGCAAAGAATACCTGGACCAGTTGGACCTGCAGTAGCAGCAAATCGATAACGACGGCCCATAAGAAGTTCAAGAGGAAATCGTGGCAAAGAAGAAGACGAAGAACCAGCCTAAGAAAAAGCAGGTCAACGCCGAGAACGTCATCGGCCTGCACTCCGAGGTCACCGACCAGCCGATCACGCAGACGCTCGAGGTCAACTACATGCCCTACGCCATGAGCGTCAACGTCTCGCGTGCGTTCCCCGAGATTGACGGCTTTAAGCCCTCGCACCGCAAGCTGCTCTACACCATGTACAAGATGGGCCTGCTCAAGGGCGAGCGCCAGAAGAGCGCCAACATCGTGGGCCAGACCATGAAGCTCAACCCGCACGGCGATGCCGCGATCTACGAGACAATGGTGCGCCTGGCCACCGGCAACGAGGCGCTGCTCGCCCCCTTCGTGGAGTCGAAGGGCAACTTTGGCAAGTACTATTCGGGCGACCTGAGCTACGCCGCCTCGCGTTATACCGAGGCCAAGCTCTCCCCCATCAGTGCCGAGATCTTCAAGGACATCGACAAGGACCCGGTCGACTTCGTCGACAGCTACGACGGCGCCATGAAGGAGCCGCGCCTGCTGCCCACCACGTTCCCCAACATCCTTGTCTCGGCCAACAAGGGTATCGGCGTCGCCATGGCGTCCGACATCTGCGGTTTCAACCTCAACGAGGTCTGCACCGCCACGATGCACTACCTCAAGGACCCCGACTGCGACCTGCTCGAGTACATGCCCATGCCCGACTTCTCGACCGGCGGCGAGATCATCTACCGCCGCGAGGAGATGGAGAAAATCATCGAGACCGGCCTTGGTAGCTTCCAGATTCGCTCCCGCTGGCGCTGGATTCCCGAAGAGCGCATCATCGAGGTGTACGAGATCCCCTATACCACCAAGACCGATGTCATCATCGAGCGCATCGTCAAGCTCTCCAAGGAGGGCAAGGTCAAGGAGATCGCCGACATCCGTGACGAGACCGACCTTTCGGGCCTGCGCATCGCCATCGACCTTAAGCGCGGCGTCGACCCCGACAAGCTCATGGCCAAGCTCTATCGCTCGACCACGCTGCAGGATTCGTTCTCGTGCAACTTTAACGTGCTCGTCGACGGCTATCCCCGCGTTATGGGTGTGCGCCAGATCCTGCACGAGTGGGTTGCGTGGCGCATTCAGTCCACGCGCCGCCGCATTAACTTTGACCTGGGCAAAAAGTCCGAGCGCCTGCACCTGCTGCACGGCCTTGAGGCGATTCTGCTCGACATCGACAAGGCCATCGCCATCATTCGCGGCACCAAACTCGAGGCCGAGGTCGTGCCCAACCTTATGCGCGGCTTCGACATCGATGAGACCCAGGCCGAGTTTGTTGCCGAGCTCAAGCTCCGCAACATCAACGAGGAGTACATCCTCAACCGCACCAAGGACATCGCCAAGCTCGAAGGCGAGATCGCCGAGCTTGAGGAGATCCTCTCCAGCGAGGAGAACATCAAGAAGGTCATCAGCGACGAGCTCGCCGCCGTCAACAAGAAGTACGTGATACCGCGCCGCACGGGCAGGATCGAGCCCCATGAGGTTATCGAGGTGAGCCTGGAACCCGAGGTCGAGGAGTACCCGGTTACCATCATGCTCTCGCGCGACGGCTACCTCAAAAAGATGACCGACCGCGTGCTCAAGAAGGCCGCTACGCTCAAGTACAAGGACGGCGATAAGCCCTTTATCGAGTTCCCGTCCTCCAACACGCACGAGCTGCTCGTGTTTACCAACAAGAGCCAGGTGTACAAGTGCAAGGTCGCGCAGTTTGAGGACACCAAGTCCGCCCAGCTGGGCTCGTATCTGCCGACCGATCTTGAGATGGAACCCGACGAGAGCGTCATCTGGGTCATCGACCCCGAGGATTACAAGGCCGACGTGCTGTTTGTCTTTGAGAACGGCCGTGTGGTGCGCGTCGCGCTTTCCGGATATGTCACCAAGACCAACCGCAAGCGCCTTAAGAACGCCATCTACGGCGGCAGCAAACTGCTGTATGCCCAGGTGCTCAAGGAGGATCGCGACATTGCGCTGGTCTCGAGCGACTACCGCCTGATGAACTTCAACACGTCGCTGCTCAAGACCAAGACGACCACCAACACGCAGGGCGTCCAGGCTTTCACGGCCAAGAAGGGCCGCTCGGTCACCACCGTCGGCACGACCGAGGACATCCTCGGCGCCGGCGTCTCGGCCGAAAAGTTCACCGCGCAGAGCCTCCCCTCCGCCGGTGCCCTCATGAAGGAAAACGACATGCCGAGCTTGTTTGACTAGGACGACGGCAATTGAGCTGGTCCAAGCCACAAACCTACGAGGCCCGGAGCGCAGTAAATACTGGGCTCCGGGCCCCGCTATTAGACATGCAAGGCAAAGACGACAATGTCAGCAACTACGCATGGCGATCAGCGATCCTTTGGTAACCATCAATCAAGACCGCGCCATTGCTACATAAATCATATGCACCACACGGGAACCGCCTGGACATCCTTGGTAATGAGGTATGGTTCCGGAGCTTGGCAGACAACGTGTCCAAAGCCAATCTCATAGCCAGAAAGGCCTTCAAGACAGGTAAAGTTCTTCACCGCGTCTCTACCCACCGTAGCAGACATCTTCACCTCGACGGGATGTAAGATACGACCCTCTTGGATGAGCAAATCGATTTCGCGCTTCTTTTGATCCCGGTAGAACCATACATCACGAAGGCTCTTCCCCGCATTCATAAAGCTCTTCAAAATTTCCGAGACTACGAACGTCTCAAATATATGCCCCGCCGCAGCCCCGTTGCGCAATTGCTCCGGCGTTATCCATCTCGTTAGATGACAAACAAGACCTGTATCCATGAAGAATATCTTAGGGGTCTTGGTCAGACGCTTATCGACATTAGGCCAAAAGGGCTCGACAATCCGAACGATGTTCGACGCCTGCAAAACCGAGAGCCAAGCCTTTACCGTCTTACGGTCGACATCAACGGTGTTTCCAATATCGGTGGCATTCAACAGTTGCCCCGTTCTCGCTGCGCACGCGACCATAAAGCTGTAGAACTTCGCCTCATCCTTCACGTTTACAAGATCGCGAACATCGCGTTCGAGATATGCGGCAACGTAGTCGGAATAATAGGAGTCCCAATCGATATTCTGGTCTTGCAGTTCGGGCATCGAACCCCTATGGATGATGTTCCAAATATTTCCCGAAGACATCTTAGAGGCCAAGGAAACCTTTTTGGGGATATACGGACGAGGGCCCTGGGAACCACCAACAAGCTCTCGCAAGCTTAGAGAGGGCATCTCCAAGATTCTGATCCTCCCCGCCAAAGATTCGCTCACCCCCTTCATGAGGTGATATGTCTGGGATCCCGTGAGGACGATTCGGCCCTTCTCCCCTGATTGATCAACAACCCACTTCACCGGAGAAAAAAGCTCAGGCACGCGCTGAATCTCATCGATGATAATCGGTAGATCATGAGACTCGAAAAACAGGGCGGCATCCTCTTTTGCAAGGAGATAATCCCGCGGGTTCTCCATCGAAACATAGTCGAATCGGTCACCCAGATGTTGCTTGAGAACCGTCGTCTTCCCAACTTGGCGTGCCCCGGTCACCAGGACAACTTTTCCCTGTCCCAGCATCGAATCTATCGTCTGTTCAATTTCGCGCTCGATGTACATAGAATCGCCTCCTGTTCGGAGTTCATTATCTCGCACAAACCTAAATCGGTCAAAATCGGGAATAGAACTCCCGATTTTCACCCTCAGTCTTCTGTTCGATTCTGACCCCAGCAGGGTCTCGGAGATAGCCAAGCGCATGGGCGTCGCCAGCAACTACGCAAGCCAATACAAACGCCGCCTCCTGGAGGACGGCGTCATTGGAGAGCGCGGGCGTGGTCTCGTTGGCTTTGACATTCCCGCGTTCAGGGAATTCTTGAACGAGAAGGCGTTTTAGCACGCCGGAATTGTCCGCGGAAGCATCAACGCATGGCAATCAGCATTCCTCTTGGTAAGGATAGCAAGCATTTTCCGCCAACGCTGATTGCCATGCGTTCTTCTTGTCCTTAGGCCAGCTTGCGAGCGAGCTCTCGCACCTCTTCCAACTTGGGCGACGATGCCATGCTGTCGCGCTCGGTCATACCGCTGATGGTGACAATGCCCTGGTCCTCCCACTTGCAGTATGCGCAGGTCGACTTGTACATAGCGATCGCCGCATCATAGACGCCCTCGCTGTGGCTATCGAGCAAAAGGGCCGTCTTGGTGAACGGGAAGCCCGTAGCACCGAAGGCGTACAGGCGGTCGATGGCGGCCTTCTCCTGCGCAGTGATATCAAACCAGTAGATAGGCGAAGCGAAGACAACCATGTCGGCGTCTTTCAGCGGCTCAATCACGTTGGCCATGTCGTCCTTCTGCACACAGGTGCCCTCATGGGTAAAGCAGTACTGGCATCCCAAGCAGCCGGCGATCTTTTTGCTGGCAACGCGGATGACCTCGACCGTATGGCCGCCCTCACGCGCGGTCTCGGCAAACGCCTCGACCATGGTGTCGGTATTGGCGCCCTTGCGCGGGCTGCCACTCAATACAACGATATTCATAGAAATCTCCCTCCTTCAT
Source organism: uncultured Collinsella sp. (assembly GCA_902489945.1). Lineage (GTDB taxonomy): Bacteria > Actinomycetota > Coriobacteriia > Coriobacteriales > Coriobacteriaceae > Collinsella. The sequence continues at coordinate 14,188 of CABUBZ010000022.1, read as the reverse complement.
GCCGCAGGCGCGCAGCACACATTTCGTTGTAACCAAAACAGATGGAGTTATTCAATCGTCCGCAGACCACATCTCTTGTTGAAGTTCCCTTAAGAAGCTCAAGACAATTGCGATTGCCTTATACAACGTCGAAAATCAAAGAGGGGGCCATAGCAGCGTCGCATGTCTGAAATGGCACGCGGTCAAGATGAGCTACGGGAATCGTAAGGATGATTCGTAACAGGTTTTCGTCAGCACCCTCGTAGCGGTACTCCGCCTCCTAAGCGATGTGTCCGCTACGAAACGACCGTCTTGTAATAAGCGCCGAAGTCTGCGAGCGAGTCCATGATGGGCATCATCTGGCGGCCGAGCTCGGTAAGGCCATACTCAACGCGGGGAGGATTCTCGCCATAGTCATGGCGAAAGACCAGCCCATCATCCTCCATCTGCCGCAGGCTGTCGGTAAGCACCTTCTGAGAGATCCCCTCAAGGCTGCGGCGCAACTCGTTGAAACGCCAGGGGCGTACGCGCAAGTTACGGATAATGAGCAGCTTCCACTTGCCACCAATGAGCGCTACCGCCGTTGCGACCGGACACTCCGGAAGTTCCTCTTTCGCCATCACGGGAGACCCAACCTCCTTGACCATACCGGTTTCACAAAAAAGTACGCAGTTACAAATATGTGCGTACTCGTATTTGCATGCGCCTTCGCGTTGAATATAGCTCACGCAGGAGATGCCTGCAAGGTACATCAACCTCAAAGAGAGGAGCCATTATGGCCAATTATGCAAAGACCCACATCGGCGACGAGAACCGCGTCGAGCTGCACGAGGTGCTCGGACTTACCGGAGCAGAGGTGAGCGTCAACAACCTTCCCGCCGGCGCTGGCATTCCGTTCGTCCATACACACAAGGAAAACGAGGAGATCTATGGCGTGCTCGAGGGCGCGGGCTCGGTCACGATCGACGGTGAGGAAATCGAGCTTGCAGCCGGCGACTGGCTGCGCATTTCCCCCGCCGCACACCGTCAGTTCCGCGCCGCATCCGACTCGGGCATCACATACGTCTGCATTCAGGTCAAGCAGGGATCCCTTGATGCCTTCACGGCCGACGACGCTATCATGTTCTAATTCGCGATCGGTGTGCAAGGGGCCGATACCGCCCGCATGCCCCCTTCGGAATAGGCGCTGAGCAGCTCCTGGGCGCGGGCGAACTCGGGCCCTCGCCTCCAACCGAGCAGGCGGTTTACCGCGAGATTTCCCTGGACGTTGTGGACGAAGAGCAGATAGGCGTCCTCGCGCGAAAGCCCAGTTTCCTCCATGATCGAGGGAACCATCTGCTCGGCGCCGCGCTCGACGACGCGCTGCGCCACCCGGGCGTACGCGTCGTCATCCGAGTAGAGCAGATAATAGTCATCGTTTGCCGGCGGGCGCTGGCAGAGGGCGCCCGCCTCCGTTCCCTCGATCGGCGGTGCCGCCGCCAGGGCCTCGTCGATAAGTGCGTCGAGCAGCGCGAACTTGTCCTCGTAGTGCAGATAGAACGTGCCGCGATTGATATCGGCGCGGCGGCAGATATCCGCTACCGTCATCTTCGCGAAGCCGACCTCGGCCAGCAGCGCGAAGAATGCCTCCCGTATGACCGAGAGCGTATAGCGTCGGCGACGATCGATCTTCCCCGATTCCATTGCCCCTCCAATTGCAACGCTTGACAATGCCCAGCAATCGTTTGTTTATCGACAGCGCATCGAAGCTGTTCATTGCTCTCGCACAAATCAACATGGATACTTTTTATCAACACCTGTTCATAATAGCTGAAAGAAGGTATCCAGTGACTCTATACGAGCAGCTCGTTGTCGAGCTCACCAACCGATCGTTTTCCCTTCAGGCCGCCTACCGCAGCAGCGGCACGCCCTATGAGCTGAGTGACCGCGAGCCCGAGCCCTACGACCAGCAAATCAAGGACTTCGCCCGCATGATCGAGGAAGCCGATTGCGTGCTGGTGGGCGGGGCCTCCGGGCTCTCCGCGGCGGGCGGCGGCGACTTCTACTACGAGGACAACGTGACCTATCGCAGGCATTTCGGCAAATTCGCCGAGCGCTACGGTTTCAGGGGCGCTTTTGAAGGGTCGTCCTACCGCTGGCCCACCGCCGAGTCGCGCTGGGGCTACCTTGCCACCTTCCTCGACACCACGCTCAACGCCCCGCTGCGCGAGCCCTACAAAGATCTCGACGCCATTCTTACCGAGAAAGACTTCTTCGTTCTCACCACCAACCAGGACACGCAGTTCATGAAAATCTACCCTTGGGAGAAGGTGGCAGAGATCCAAGGCGACCACCGCTTCTTCCAGTGCTCCCACTGTTGCACCGACGAGGTGTGGGACGCGGTCGAGCCGGTCTCCCGCATGGTAGAGGCCATGGGAGACGGCCTTGAGGTTCCGACAGAGCTCGTGCCGCGCTGCCCGCACTGCGGGGCAGAGGCATTCCCCTGGGTTCGCGGCTACGGCAACTTCCTGCAGGGCGCGCTCTACGAGGAGCAGTACCACAAGGTGTCCGACTGGCTCGACGCGCACGCGCGGCAGAGGATCCTTTTCCTCGAGCTGGGCGTGGGCCGCATGACGCCTGCGTTTATCCAAGAGCCGTTCTGGGCCCTCACGGCGCAGTTGCCGCAGGCTAGCTACATCGCCGTGAACAACAAGACGCAGTTTCTCCCCCGTGCGATCGAGGATCGGGGGCTCGCCGTTCGCGCCGATATCGCCGACGTGCTCGCTGACGTGCGCAACACGCTGGGGAGGTAGCGCATGGAGACGGCGAAAGCAGTTCGCATAGGCAGGGCGCTAGCCGAGGCGGATCTTGTCATCATCGGCGCTAGCAACGGACTCGACATGGCGGAGGGGCTCAACCCCTTATGCGCCGATGCTCATTTCCGAGAGGCTTACGGGGACCTCGCCCTGGCCGACGACATCGGCTGCATACTGCAGGGGCTCGCCTCTCCGAATGCAAATGTGCGACGCCGATGGGCCGAGCGGTTTCATCAAAAGGAGTATGTCGAGTATGAGCCCAGCCCGCTCATGAATGAGCTGCGGCATCTTGCGGAGCACGCCGACACCTTCGTGATCACGTGCAATATCGACGGGCACTTCGCGCGCGCAGGGTTCAATGAGGGTCGCGTGCTCGAGACGGAGGGGAGCATACGCACGTCGATCGACGAGCGGCGTCTCGCCCATCCAGACGCCCTCGCCACGGCCCAGCTCGAGGAGCTCGAGCGCCTTGTGCAAGCCCATCGCAACGGCAGGGTCGCCATCCTCGAACTTGGCGTGGGGGTGCGCAACGGCGTCATAAAGCGCATGCTCGCCCAGGTCGCGAGCACCTGCGAGCACGCCACCTACATCGTGTTCAACTACAGTCAGGCCATGGCGCCCGACGCCTCGTGCGAGACGATCCTCGTTGACGGCAATATGGCCACGGCTTTCGAGGAGATCGCCCGATGCCGCCTCTAGAAAGAGAAGCGATGAGGCTTCGAGACCTTATCGACGATGCCGACGCCATCATCGTCGGCATCGGCTCGGGCATGTCGAGCGCCGCCGGGTTCAACCATTACAACCACGCGGGCATGACGCGTGCCGGAATGGCGAACTGGCAGCAAGCCTTTGGCTTCAAGAGCCTTTTCGACGGCTTCTACCACCTCTACCCCAGCCTCGAGCAGCAATGGGCATACTATGCGTGATACATCGACTTCATGCTGCGCGAGCCGGCCTCGCAACCCTATCTCGACCTGCGGTCCCTCATCGGCCATAAGGATTACTTCATCCTGAGCACCAATGTGGACACCCAAGTCGAAAAGACATTTCCCGCCGAGAGGGTCTGCAACTATCAGGGAAGCTTCATGCGCCTTCAGTGCAAGCAGCCATGCTGCGACGAGCTCTTCGACGCGGGTCCCTGCGTCGAGCGCATGCTTGCGGGCATGGCAGAGTTCGAAATCCGAAGCGAGGACGTCCCCCGATGCCCGCACTGCGGCTGGCAGCTCGTGCCGTGGGTGCGCGACGACACATTTCTGCAGGGCGCGGCGTGGCGCGAGAGCCTCGAACGATACGAGCGTTTCGTGCGCGAGCGCGGTAGTAGCCGCGTGCTGTTGCTGGAGCTCGGCGTGGGCGAGATGACTCCCGGCATCATCACGCTCCCATTCTGGAGCATGACCGCAAAGCTGCCGGATGCGCACCTGCTGAGCGTAAACATCTCGGGCGACTCGGCTCCGCTGCAGCTTGGAAGCAAGGCAGAGGCGATCCAGGCAGACTTGGGCGCCTTGCTCTCGACGGCGCGGACAGGTAACGAGTAACGTGGCGAGGCTTTTGCGCTTTCATCAGCCCGGACATCACGCCCATAGAAGCGATGGCTCTGATTCGGGTGTCAAAGTTTAAGCCTCCTTGTCAGTCGCTGTAAGGTATTCCTCGTCGTCCACGGGCTCCAACCACTCGTTGGAGGTCTCCTCGCCCGGAACCTCCAGCGCGAGATGGGAGAACCAGCTCTCGGGCGCGGCTCCGTGCCAATGTTTCACACCCGGGGCGATGTTGACCACGTCGCCAGGGCGCAGCTCCTGTGCCGATTTGCCCCATTCCTGGTAAAACCCTCGACCGGCCACGCAGACGAGGATCTGTCCGCCACCGCTTTTGGCGTGATGGACGTGCCAGTTGTTGCGGCAGCCGGGCTCGAACGTCACGTTGTAAATGCCGACCTGATTGGTGGAAAGGGGCGCGAGGTAGCTTTGCCCGATAAAGTACTTCGCAAATGCGTCGTTGGGGGCACCGATAGGAAAGGCCATCTCGTTTTGGTGTCGGGCCTTTGCGTCGGCGCCGTCGTCCTCGTCCGCCCAGACCTCCTTCGCCATGCGAAAGGCCGCCCACGCCTTGGGCCATCCCGCATAAAACGCCGCATGCGTAAGGATTTCCGCTATCTCAGTCCTGGTCACCCCGTTGTTCTTTGCGGACATCAGATGATATTGGAACGAAGAGTCCGTCAGCCCCTGTGCCATCAAGGCAACCACCGTCACCACGCTGCGATCTCGAAGGGAAAGCCCGTCTTCTCGGCTCCACACCTCGCCGAACAGCACATCGTCATTGAGCTGTGCAAATTTGGGGGCAAAGTCCCCCAGGGTATCCCTGCCCGCCGTCTGCTTAATTGCCATGTTTGATTCCTCCTGTCGATGGTTTTGAGTGCAAAACTGCTTCCGCGCGGTCAAGCTGCCCGCCTAGATCCCCATGCCCATTCGTTGCGCCTGCTCCAGAGCGGGATGCCCAGCGATATCGCACACCCCGTTCACGCCGCCGGCGAAAACCGTTTTGCCCATTACGGACCACCCCTTGCGCTACCGATTTGTATTGACGAGAATGAAGGTAATACCTAAACCTGACTTTAGGTCAAGGAATGAATTCGAGATTTATTCGGAGGAGCCATGTACACAATCGGACAGGTGGCGGAGATGTTCGGTCTGCCCGCCTCAACGCTGCGGTACTACGACAAGCAGGGATTGTTCCCGGGGCTGGAGCGGACGTCCGGCATTCGCCGATTCGGCGATACGGAACTCGAAGCGCTTCGGGTCATCGAATGCCTGAAGAAGGCGGGAATGGAGATCAAGGACATCCGTCTGTTCATGGAATGGTGCGCAGAGGGGCCATCGACCTACCCCAAGCGCAAGGCTATGTTCGAGGAGCGGAAGGCCCACATGGAGTCGGAGATCGCGAAGATGAACCGTGCCCTGGACATGTTGAAGTTCAAATGCTGGTACTACGAGCAGGCGATTCAAGATGGCAGCGAGGATAGGCTGGAGGCGCTGATTCCCGACAATTTGCCGGAAGAAATCAAAGGCGCCTACGAGAACGCGCACGCTCGATAAAGCCGTTCGCTATCCATGGGGCTCCGGCAAGGAGCTCTTTCCGAACAGAACGAAAAATAATAGCCTCCGAACCAAAGGTCCGGAGGCTATTATTTCCGCTATTCCCACTCGACAATAGGAGCCACTGGCCAAAAGCCTGTCAACATCAAAACAAGTTCTCAATCTGTCGATTCTACGTGAGGCAATGATCATCATTTGATACCGCGCTGTTTGCGCACTAGGAAGCAAAGGAATCTGGCCACCACTCAAATAAGATCACCGCCATCTTGCATAAACGACGCCATGTTAAGGTGCCTGACGCCACCCCTCTCCTGCAATAGAGGATCAAGCGTGAACAAGTAACGCGGATACCCATCCCTGATGTGGCCGAACGGCCTGTACTCGCGCTCCTCGACGCCTCTGTCGGCAATCGACATAGAGACCTGGATATAGGCGCAAGCATTGCGCCTACGAGCGATGAAGTCACACTCGAGCTTCCCAATACGGCCCACAGAAAGCTCGTACCCGCGCGATGCAAGATAGAGGTAGATCTTCACGTCGGTATATACGCAAGATGCACCCCTTTTTCTCAGCGTCCATTTCATCAGTTATGGGGGTGCTTTTTTACATTTTATAAAAAAGCGTACCGATAACTTATTCCCACTCAGTTTCGGAAATCGAATGGTTTTGAAGTTTCGAAAGCGGCGTCCCAACATGCGTAAGGGCATGTTGGGACGCATCAGTAAAACGGGAATCGACTCACGCGAGAAGGCACCGCCCCGTCGCCTCGAGACGTGCGACAGGCAGATTAGGTTTGGGGAGTAGAACGGCCCTTGCGCGAGGCGTGAATTGTAATCGATAAAGCCGAGCTTTGAGAACATGCGGTTTATCTCGTCGAACGTTGAGCCGACAGGGGCTTGCGCCACAGTGGGCGACTTAGCGACGCCCATGCCCATGATGCCGGGCACAAGCGTGAATGCGCCACGTGGAGGCGAAGGGGCCGCCCGAGAGGTTGATGGTGAGCGAGCACCAAAGGTCAAGGTAGCCCTCGCCTTCCGGGCTTGCGAGGTCGAGGGCGAGCGTCCCTCCCTCGGTCGCGTACAGCGACGGCAGACACTCGGCCAGCTCCTCGGTCATAAGCGCTTACATGTCCGTCTCCCCTCCGGGCCACGTCGGACCCCTAGAATCTTCGCCCCGCGGGCAAAGCCTCGGCGCGCCCCATGGCATCTCGACATTGACCCCTGTAATGCCGCGCAGCGGAGACACCACCTGAGACGGACGTCGATGCATCGAACCCGAGACCGGGCGCTGCGGCGGGAAGCCTCTCGCGCGGACAATCTGCTCGATCTTGCCGTGCACGTCTTAAAAAAGTTCGAAAAAAGTCTAATAGTACGACATCCGTCGAACAGTCGGGGGTACACACCACTACAGATGGCCCACGGAACGGGGAGCGAGATGGTCGGCGACGGGTTCAAGGCACTCTCCGGCCCCACGCTCCGCCAGGGAGGGCGTCGGGAGGGAGGCCGTAATGGGTGAGAGGAGCGAGCGGCCGGAGCGGGTGTTTCCCGGCAGGACAGACCCGTGGTTCATAGCGGCCATGGTGATTGTGGCGGGCGGTTTATCCGCGGCGTGTATCGCGTGTTTCCTGAGCTCGAGTCCCGCGCTCCTATGGGGCTGGCTCGCGCTGGTGCCCGTCCCGGCCCTCGTGGCCCTGGCCGCCCTTCCCGTCCGCAGCAACCGCCTCGAGCTCTACGGCGACCGCCTCGTCGTCGTGTACGCTGGGATGCGTTCGGTGATACCCTACGCCCACGTGCGGGGCGTCCGGCGCACCAGGACGCTCTGGGCGGGGACGGCCAACTCGCTCGACCGCGTCTATATCAAGGCGCCCTACGACGGCGACGCCATCGTCTCGGTGACCGACAACGATGCCCTCGTGGCAGAGCTCGAGCGTAGGTGCGGCCTGCGGCCCGACTGCGAACAAGGCAACTAGCTTCGCAGGGCGGCTATCAGCGACTTGCTGCTCATCGTCATATCACGACGGTCAATTCTGGGTCGGGCTGGCGGAGCACGTCGAGGGCGGAAGGTATGGCGTCGCCCGCATCGTCTTCGGCGCGGAGCCGTCCGATGAGGAGATTCTGCGATTCGTTACAAGCAAATGGGAGAAGTTCTCATTCTTCGGTGGCAAACCGGCTGAGGCAAGCAAGCCCGCAAAGAACCCCAAGCGACGCGTTCGCGAGGCGGCGAAAACCCTCAAGCGGCCAGCGATGAGCACCAAGGCGCAGCAGGCGCTCGCGGCACAGAGAGAAGCGATGAAGCAGGAGTCAGCTCATGCAAGAAGCCGACGCCGCGCGGATGAGGCTGATGCGCGCTACGAGCAGAGAAAACTGAAGCGCAAGCAGAAGCATCGTGGGCATTGATCGCTATTTGCAGCAAGGCAAACCATATACAGCAGCGGCGCCAGTTCCACTTGAAGCCGACGCCGCGTAGACGCTGATGGTGACGGCTATGCACGGGCACGGGCGCGCCACCGCACTTCACAGCTTGTTTCTCAAGTATTTGGGACGCACACGCGGCGTTCAAAAATGCGGAGCGACTCCGCATGGCTCGAGACTGAGCCGAGATGCCCTACTTCTCGCCCTCCAGCAGTCCCACGATGCGGTCGATGTCGACGGCAAAGCGAGGCCTTCCCTCGCGCTCGTAGCGGTCGAGGTATGCCTGGCACTCGGAGACAATGCGCTTGGTGTTGCCATCGATGATGCGCTGGAGCGTCTCGTAGTAGGCCGAGCCCTCGGTCCTGAAGCGGCGCTGGTAGGCCTTGGTTATGGGGAACATCTTGATGTAGTGGATGCCGTGGCGGCAGCCGGGGCGCGTCGTGGGGCGGGGTGGCAACGCAAAGTACTGGTCTTTGGGCACGTTAGGGGCGATGTTGGAACGCAGCGGCACGGCGAAGTCCCTGCGCTTCCCGCGGAAACGCAGCCTCACCACCACGATGCAGGGGCGATTGTGCTTAAGCATGAGCTCGCGGTCGCCATCGACGAGGTCGAAGAAGTCCTGGGAGATGGATACGATCTTCATCGGTTACGCCCCCTTCATACGAAGCGGGGCCCGCATCGCTGCAGGCCCCTACAGGTGGGCGATATTCTACGCCTTGCGGCACCCCGTCGCCCACGGAGGTTAAACGTACACGTAAGCCGTACTCTGAAAGCCGCGGCTTCCGGCAAGTAGTTTATACCACGAAAGGTCGCTTTCAATGCGCATAGCTCGCAAAATAACACTCGCTGGGCCGGCACCCCTGGCAGTTACCCTCCGATCTTCATTGGAGTCAGCAGGTCAATTCATATAGTTATGGGGGTGTATCCTAAAGGGAATCAAATTTATACCCCCATAACTAAGGAATTTTCTATTCCCACTCAGTGACTAATCCAGTCCGAGTGTTGTCGATGCGTGTCGCGTCGTACCGCCTAGGGGCTGATTCGTGCGCAATTTGGGCGAATCAGGCCCTTGATTCGCGATTTCGGGAATGACTCAATTGATTCGCAAAACCGCAGGCCGCTCCTTTAATCACTCCCTGGTTTCCGCCGGGGTTCGTAGCGGGTGGCGTGAAAAGGGGTGATTCAAAGGGTCGGAGAGATGCGTCTTAGCCAAGAATAAGGTTAGCCTTATCTTACTGCATGATTCGTGTGTTATAGTTAGATAGCTCTAACTGTTTGGGGGCGATGGCCATGCACGAACGCAAGGGCTTCTGGGACAAGAATGCCGGTCGGTACGACCGTTTCATGCGAAAGGACCGGACGGCGTATGAGAAGATGTATGAGCTGATCTGGCCGGTGGTGAAAGCAAAAACCGTACTGGAGGTTGCCACCGGCACGGGGCTTATCGCAAAGAGCATCGTAAATGCGGCGGCGCACATCGAGGCTACGGACGCTTCTGCAAAGATGATCCTTGAAGCAAAGCGGGACAATCAATCCGCAAAGCTGCACTTTTCCGTACAAGATATGTTCCGCCTGCCCTATGCACAGAAGTCCTTCGAAGTGGTGATCGTGTCCAACGCGCTTCACATAGTGCCGCATCCGGAAAAGGCCCTGCAAGAAATCAGGCGGGTGCTGAAGGACGACGGCGTGCTCATCGCGCCAACCTTCACCCACGCGGGGAACTCGGTTTCCGGCAAGGCAAAAGCCTTTTTCATGAGTATGGCGGGATTCCCCCTCCACAGCAGGTGGACAAGCGAGGAATACCTACGTTTCCTGCGTCAAAACGGTTGGGCGGTGCAGAAAAGCGCAGTGCTGAATGCCTCGTTCCCGTTGACCTATGCGGAATGCACGAAATCGGAGGGGCCAGATGTCGTTCTTTGAAAACGCCCGCAAGCCCATGGGCCTCGGCGGAAAACTTATGGTTGCCATGATGAATCTGGGCCACAGCCCTGTGGCGCGGTGGGGACTTCGATTTCTACGACTTGCGCCAAACGCCAAGGTGCTGGATTGCGGCTGCGGCGGCGGGGCGAACATAAAACGGCTGCTGAAAAAATGCCCGCATGGCGTCGTCAAGGGCATCGACTATTCGACCGTCAGCGTGGAGAAGGCTAGAAAGCTCAACCGAACTGCAATTCAGGAAGGGCGTTGCGCCGTTCTGCAAGGCAGCGTGGCGGATATGCCGTTTGTGGATAGCTACTTCGATGCTGCCACGGCCTTTGAGACCGTCTATTTTTGGCCCGATTTGCCCCGATGCTTCCGTGAGGTCTGGCGGACGTTGAAGCCAGGCGGGACAATTCTTATCTGCAACGAGAGCAATGGCGATACGGACAAGGACGAGAGGTGGACGCAGATCATCGGCGACATGACCATCTACAAGGACATTGAATTAAAAGCGTGCCTGGAGCAGGTGGGTTTTCACGAGGTGCAGATACGCAAAAAGAGAAGGTGGCTCTGCGTCACGGCACGGAAGTAAGGGTATCAAGCACGGGCATTTTTGCATCCATCCTGCACATGGCGATAGGCATGACGGCCATAGCGGCTGTGCTGGCGGCAATTACGACAGTTTTTATTCACTGAGGAAGGGACCTATGAAATGTAAAATCGAAAAAAACACCGTGCAGAAGACGCTGATCCTCCCGCTGTATTCCCGGAAGCTGTGTACGGAGCTGTACCCGAACCTTTACAGGGATGAAACAGCGGTTCGTCTGCTCGACCAGATCGACTACGACTTTTCAGAGGCAGAGAAAAACTCCCGCAGCCTGATACAGCGCTTTGGTGCGCTAGAGGTGGCCATGCGGCAGAGTGATCTTGCTTTTGAGGTGCGGGATTACCTGAAAGGCCACCCCAATGCGGCGGTGGTCAATCTGGGCTGTGGGCTGGACAACACCGGCAGAACCTGCGACAACGGTAGATGCAAGATCTACAATCTGGACTTCCCGGATGTGATTGCCTTGCGGCAGCAGCTACTGCCCGCCGGGGATCGAGAACAAAATATCCCCTGCGATCTGAAAGACACCGCATGGTTTGGCAAAATCGATGCCTCCGGCGGGGCGGTGTTCTTTGCCTCCGGGGTGTTCTATTACTTTCTGACCCAGCAGGTCCGGGAACTGGTGCGGGAGATGGCGGACGCTTTCCCCGGCGGTGTGCTGATCTTTGATGCTGCCAATCGGACGGCAGTAAAGATGATCGCAAAAACATGGCTTAAGACTGCAAAAATCAAGGATGTTGGGGCATATTTTGCGGTTTCGGATGCCGCCAAGGAAATCGGCGCGTGGGACAGCCGTCTGCAGGTCACAAGTCGCGGCTATATGCTGGGTTACAACGATTTGAGAGACCCTTCCGTCAGCGGCTTTTTCCGGTTTCTCGCAAGGGTCGGTGACAACGGGATGAAAATGCAAATCGTGAAAATAAGATTTTGAGAGGCAAAAAATGCAAAAGACGAGCACTTCTTGCCGCCCAATTGGCAAGAAACGCTCGTCTTTTCTTAACGCGTTGTATGGCGGAGAGAGCGCAAGTTACGCGAGCGCCCTTCTTGCCAGCTCGGCCGCGCCAAGGATTCCTTGGTCGCCGCCGCAGCCCGGGGCGCAGATGTAGCTCTCTATGTCCTTAAGCTCGGCGGTCTGGATGTAGCCACCCAGATATTCGAGGGTCTTCTTGCGGACGATGCCGTAGAGCTGCTCCTGGTGCATCACGCCGCCGCCGAGGACGATACGGCGAGGCGAGTACATGAGCACGAGGTTCGCGCACATCTGCCCCAGATAATCCCCCTCGAGCGCCCACACCTCAGCGTTGTCCGCGAGCTCGGCCGCGGGCTTTCCCCAGCGCGCGGCGATGGCGGGGCCGGAGGCGAGGCCCTCGAGACAGCTCGCGTGGCTCGGGCAGACGCAGCGTCCCTCCTCGGTGGGACGGGTCCTTACCAGCATGTGGCCGGCCTCGGGGTGCAGCATGCCGTGAAGGAGCCTGCCCGCGCACATGACGCCCGCGCCCACGCCGGTGCCGATGGTCACGTAGACGGCGTCCTCGAGCCCCTTGCAGCAGCCGAAGACTACTTCGCCGAGGCAGGCAACGTTCACGTCCGTGTCGTAGGCCACCGGAATCCCGAGGGCGTCGGCGAACGCGGCGCGAAGACCATAGCCTCGCCACGCGAGCTTGGGCGTCTGAAGGATGGAACCGTAGCGCTCATCGTTGGGGTCGACGCAGGTCGGGCCGAAGGCGCCGATGCCCAACGCGTTCACATCACGGGCGGTGAACCACTCGACCATTTGTGGGACGGTCTCGGCGGGCATAAGCGTCGGGGTCTCCATACGGTCGAGGACCTCGCCGTCGCCGGACACCACGGCACAGACCATCTTGGTCCCGCCGGCCTCGAGGGCGCCGAGCCTCATTTGCTTTTCGCTCATGTGATCCTCCTTACAAAGGGACGCCCGCAGTCATGGTCAACCGCGGGCGCCCATAACGTTGGCTTGTTTCGAGGCGACCCTACCTGGGCACGCGGTCCTGCCTTGCAGCAAACGGGGCGAGCACGGCGTGCGGCTCGCTTTGGTACCAGTAGGCGACGGTGGAGATGTCGTCCTCGCGCTCGTAGAGCTTGATGTCGTCGTTGCCGAGGTCCTGGAACGTCACGCGCAGGTCCTCCTTGAACGAGATCGGGTCGGGAAGGTGCCACCTGTAGAGGCCGTGCCTGGGCAGCGCGTCGTCGTTGGTCGCGAGCATCGGGTTCGGGTTCGGCTTGCCCGCGCTGAAGCGGTCGCGCGTGGCGTCGCGCGTCGAGCGGTACGGGTAGCCGGCGAACAGCGTGTTGAAGCACTGCGCCTCGGGCAGCGCGTGGGGCGGCCTGTCGAGGAAGGCCCAGGCACCGCCGAAGTAGTCCTCGGCTCCCGTCGAGGTGACCGTGGGGAACTCCTCGTCGCCGTCGAGGAAGAACTTCATCTCGCCCTCGCCCCACCAATAGCGCTCCAGGGCGCACAGGGCCATGTAGGTGCCGACGTAGTAGCCCTTACCGCGCACGCCGTCGAGCACGGTGTAGTCGACGCCCCTGCGGGTGCTGCGCTCGCGGTTAAAACGGGCGTGGAAGTACATGGCGTCGTCCGGCACGTCGGTGAGCGCGTAGTTGAACGTGTAGAAGATGTACTTAATGAACCCGGGGTGCTCGCTCGTAAGCGTGACCTTGGCGTGCTTCCTGAAAGGCATCTCGAAGTAGCAGTTCATGCCGCCCGTCGGGTTCACGCAGATGGGCATCGAGTTGACGATGGCGCGCTCACCGAAGCCGTTGCAGAAGAAGTCGCCGACAGGGCACTCGACCGAGGGGGTCTCCTCGTCGTCCCAGTAGAAGCGCAGCACGAGGTCGCGCATGACGAAGCTGCCGGCGGCGGTCTTGTCGGGGACGGTCATCCAGATGTGGCGGATGATGCCGGGGCCCTCGATGTCCGCGAGCGTGATGGTCTCGCCGGACTCAAGGGGCACGCAGCACGAGCCCTTGCGGCCGACGCCGAGGTGGCTGGCCGACATGGCGGCACGGCCCTTCTCGCCCGTGATGTTCTCGGGGGTGATGGCGCGGCTTTCCTCACCGCCGTGCATCCACACGTCCTTAAGGAACTCTCTCATCGTCGACCTCCTCTATTCGTCGTCTTCGCACTCGGCGGAACTGGCACCGTTCACGTAGACGATCTGCTGGCGCGCCTCGTCGACGAGGGCGTCGAAGTCGAGTTTCTCGTCGGGGCGCGCGAGCGCGACCGTCATGGCGAGCGGGAGGTTGACACCCGCGATCACGTGGATCCGGTCGGAGGCGAAGCGGGAGAAGCGCTGGTTCACGCTGCCGCCGAGCGCGTCGGTGAGGACGACGACCTCGTCAGTGCCCGAAAGAGCCGCCTCGACC
>CABUBZ010000021.1 GCA_902489945.1 uncultured Collinsella sp. | reverse complement strand
CCTATGAGGAGCGCGAGAGCTCCGACCTGGACCTGGAGCTGGGCGGCTCTGCCGACTTCATCTCGATGGTCGAGGCCGGCGCCGAGGAGATCTCCGAGGACGATATGCTCGCCGCTATGAAGTTTGGTCAGGAGGCCCTCGCTGCCTTCTGCCAGGCCCAAGACGAGTTTGTCGCCGAGTGGGAGCAGGTCAACGGCGCTATCGTCAAGAAGGAGTACCCGCTCGACCAGCCCGTCGAGGAGGTCCAGGAGCGCATCTTCGCCCACTACGACGAGATGGCCGCTGCCCTGCGCGACGCCGACAAGCTTTCCCGCATCGGCAAGGTCGAGGCTCTGAAGGAGTCCATCCGCGCCGAGTTCTCCGACGAGGAGCAGGCCGCATGGGAGCGCGAGATCCCCGTGGCGCTCAAGAAGCTCGAGAAGAAGGCCATGCGCACCATGGTCGTCGAGACCGGCGAGCGCGTCGACGGTCGTGCCGCCGACGAGATCCGTCCCATCATGGTGAAGGACAACTACCTGCCGCTCGTTCACGGCTCCGGCCTGTTCCAGCGTGGTCAGACCCAGGTGCTCTCCGTGCTTTCGCTTGGCATGCTCAACGAGGGCCAGCGTCTGGATACCATCGAGCCCACCGAGGGCAAGCGCTATATGCACCACTACAACTTCCCGCCGTTCTGCACCGGCGAGACCGGCCGCATGGGCAGCCCCAAGCGCCGCGAGATTGGTCACGGCAACCTGGCCGAGCGCGCTCTGCTCCCGGTGCTTCCCGACGAGAACGAGTTCCCCTACGCCATCCGCGTGGTCTCCGAGGTCATGGAGTCCAACGGCTCCTCTTCGATGGCTTCGACCTGCGGCTCCACGCTCGCCCTTATGGACGGCGGCGTGCCCATTAAGCGCCCGGTCTCCGGTATCGCCATGGGCTTGATCCAGGAGGAGGGCAAGACCGTGGTCCTGTCCGACATCCAGGGTCTCGAGGACTTCCTGGGTGACATGGACTTTAAGGTCACCGGCACCACCGAGGGCATCACCGCCCTGCAGATGGACAACAAGGCCACCGGCCTCACCTTCGATATCTTGGCCCGCGCCCTGCAGCAGGCCAAGGAGGGTCGTGCCTTCATCCTGCAGAAGATGCTCGATGTGATCCCCGAGCCGCGTCATACCACGCGCAGCACCGCTCCTCGCATCGTCTCCATCCAGGTTCCGACCGATAAGATCCGCGACGTCATCGGTTCCGGCGGCAAGGTCATTCGCGGCATCCAGGACGAGACCGGCGCTTCGGTCGACATCCAGGAGGACGGTACCGTCTTTGTCGGCGGCACCGGCGAGTCCGTCGATCAGGCTGTCGAGCGCATCAAGCTCATCATCAAGGTTCCCGAGCCGGGCGAGGAGTACACCGGTCGCGTGGTCTCCATCCAGCCGTTCGGCGCCTTCGTGAACCTGCTGCCCGGTAAGGACGGCCTGTTGCACATCTCCCGCGTTGCCAAGGGCCGCGTGGAGAAGGTTGAGGACGTCCTCAACGTGGGCGACGAGGTCAAGGTCGTAGTCATCGAGGTCGACGATCGCGGCAAGATCTCGCTCGATCGTCTCGACAAGCCCGAGGCCCCGGCTCGCGCCGAGGGTGCCTCCGAGGGCGACGGCGAGCACTTCCAGCGCCGTGAGCGTCCGCGTCGCGAGCGCTCCGAGCGCAACGACCGTCCGCGCCGTCCCGGCGACAACGGAGGCCGCAAGCCCCGCCGTCACCACGACGCCGAGTAATAGCCGCATATAAGCAGTACCGCAAGGGCGACTCCGGACAGGGGTCGCCCTTTTGCTTGTGCCCGGGAGGGCCGCATATGAAGTTTCCTGCTCTACAGTCCTGCGCAAGACGGAAAGCACATTAAGTGCTTTCCTTTGCGTGCGGAACTCGCGATAAACTTCATATGCGGCCCTCCCGGGCACAAGCAAAAGGGCTGGTTAGTTCCACTCGTTCTTTAGTTGGACAGTCTATTCAGTAGTCAGATTCCGGATCTGTAGATAGATTCAGCAGTATTTCTCCAGATAAAACCGACCAAAATAAACCTGTCCCTTATTGGCAGGTTCCCCGCGAGGGCGGGCACGGATGAAGTTTATCGCGAGTTCCGCACGAACAGGAGGCCACTAAATGTGGCCTCCGTCGTGAGCAGGACTGTAGAGCAGGAAACTTCATCCGTGCCCGCCCTCGCGGGGAACCGGCGGGATAGACGGGTTCAGATGGGGCTTTGATGCATGGGTGGTCTGTTGTTGTGCAAATGGGTATCATACTGTGGTTAATGTGTCGACTCCGTGATGCATGTTTGTACGTTCCCGACGGTCGGTTTGCCAGAAGCGCCCCGTCGGTTGTTTCAGACCCGTTTCGAAGAAAGGAAACAACACTCACCTATGGCAGCTAAAAAATCATCTCCCTTGAAGATCATCCCGCTCGGCGGCCTTGATGGCATCGGCAAGAACATGACGGTCTTCGAGTGCGGCGACGACATGGTGCTCGTCGACGCTGGCCTTATGTTCCCCGACGATTCGCAGCCTGGTATCGATCTGGTACTCCCGGATTACACCTATGTTCTGGAGAACGAGGAAAAGCTCCGCGGCATCGTCGTCACTCACGGCCACGAGGACCACACCGGTTCGCTACCGTATCTGCTGCAGGACCTCAACAACAAGGTGCCCATCTTCTCGAGCAAGCTGACGCTTGGCTTTATCGAGGGTAAGCTCTCCGAGTTTCGTATTCGTGCACCCAAGTTCCGTGAGGTCAAGGGCGGCAGCCACGTCAATCTGGGTGGCATTTCGCTCGACTTCTTCTCGATGACGCACTCAATCCCGGGCGCTCTGGGTGTGTTCATCCGCACCAACCAGGGCACTGTTATGCACACCGGCGACTTTAAGCTCGACCAGACGCCCATCGACGGCGTCACGCCCGACTATGCCGCTATCAGCCGCTTTGCCAAGCAGGGCATCGACCTGCTGCTGTCCGATTCCACCAACGCCACGGTCCCCGGTTTTACCAAGTCCGAGGCCGAGGTTGGCCCCAATCTGCTGCATGCCATCAAGAATGCTCCGGGCCGCGTGTTCGTCGCGTCGTTCTCGAGCCACATCCATCGTCTGCAGCAGATCTGCGACGCCGCCCGCAAGTGCGGCCGCAAGGTTGTCGTGACCGGTCGTTCCATGCTCACCAACACCCGCGTGGCGCGCGAGCTCGGTTATCTCAACATCGATGACGCCGATATCATCGATGCCTTCGATATTGACAACCTGCCCGACGACAAGATCGTCGTCATGTGCACCGGTTCGCAGGGCGAGCCTCTGTCGGCCCTTTCGCGCATGGCTAACGGCGAGCACAAGACGCTCTCCATCCACGAGGGCGATACCGTCATCCTCTCGGCAACGCCGGTCCCCGGTAACGAGAAGGCCGTTCAGCAGGTCGTCAACAGCCTTGCCAAGCTTGGCTGCGACGTGTGGGATAAGAACCGCGCCCTCGTTCACGTCTCGGGTCACGGCAGCCAGGAGGAGCTCAAGCTCCTGATGGCCATGGCCAAGCCTACGTACTTTATGCCGGTCCACGGCGAGGCCGTGCATCTACGCGCCCATGCTCAGCTTGCACGCAAGATGGGCCTCAAGGACGATCACATCTTTATCCTCGACAACGGAGATACGCTTGAGATGCGTGGCGGTATCGTCAAGCGCGGTACGCCTGTCGAGTCTGGCGTCGTCTATGTCGACGGACTGCGCATCGGTGATACCGACCCCATCGTCCTGCGCGATCGTCAGAAGCTTGCCAACGACGGTATGGTCACGGCTGTCGCTATCGTTTCGCTCAAGCACAAGAAGATCGAGGCTATCGAGTTCTCGGGCCGCGGCGTCTCCTTTGCCATCGACGATCAGTTCTCCGAGGATGCCTCCGCATCCATTATGAAGACGATCGAGAAGGGCAAGTTCAGCTTCACCAGCAGCGGTTCCGATGCCATTCGCAAGGCCGTGCGCGACTCACTCTCTAACTTTATCTGGAGCCGTACGCGCACTCGTCCGATGATCATCCCGGTCGTCATGGAGGTTTAGTTTGGCGCGCGGATCTGCACAAAACGCCAAAGGCAATAAAGCCAACAACCAACCGGCATCTGCTAAGGGTGCCGGTTCCCATCTTCGTGCCAATAAAGGTCACGAGGCCGACTTCGACGATTTTGAGCCCCTGGTCGAGCCTTCGGCCAACCGCGATATCGCCGGCGTGGTCATTGCCGTTTTGGCGATTGCGTCCTTCATTGCCGTGATTTCGCCGGCGACCGCACCCGTTACGGCTGCGGTTGCCGGTTTCTACCACCTGGGCTTTGGTCTGGGCGCCTACGTGTTGCCGATTGTCATTTTGCTGTTTGCCGCCACGCTCTTTTTAGGCGAGGATTCGCCGCTCAACGTGCGCTCTGTTGCGGGCGGTGCCGTGGTCTTTATCGCCGTCGTCTCCATTCTTTCGCTGATGGTGCCGGGTACGAGCGACTCGTGCGACCTTATGTTCACGCTGCAAAACCTGTCCGCCTCGGGTGGCTACATCGGTGCGTTTATTGCGAGTGCATTGCAGAATGCCCTGGGTAAGCCTATCGCAATGGTGGTCCTATTGGGTCTGGCCGTCGTTGGCTTTGTCATCATCGGCTTTTCGGTGGGCGGCGTTTTGCGCTCTGCCCGCGACCGTGCGGCCGATTTTGCCGAGCGCCGTCGTGCCGACGTCAACGCGAGTCCGTGGGGTGACGACGAAGCCCTGTCGGTGCCCGGCGTTGCCCGTCCGCATCTGAGCATTCTTCGTCAAAAGGGCTCCGATGCGGCCGTGACTACGGTTATGGGTAGCGAAGTCGATCCGATTCTGGACGATGGGGACGTGGACGAAGATCCGTTTGTCGACGTGTCTGAGGCCGTGGAGGCCGAGCGGGCCAAGACAACGCTGTTGCCGCGCCGCCATGCCAAGAAGGGCAAGGCTGCGCCCAAACTCAATACGAGTGAGCCCGACCCGTCTTGGTCCGAGAGCGAGATTGAGCTCACCGAGGGTGATGACGAGGACGACGAGGCTTCGATTGAGACCGCAAAGACAACTTTGCTGCCGCGTCGCCATGCAAAGCGCGACCAGGTAACCGGTCAGCTTTCGATGGAAGACGACCCCGATAAGATCGACGAGTCCGAGCCGCCGTTTGCCGTGAATCCCGTCTCGGCAGCACCTCAGATCCCCGACTTCTTGAAGCATCCCAAGGTTGCCGATGCGCCTGCCTTGAGTGCTGTCGAATCGGCTGCGGCCAGCGATGGGGGAACGGACGGCGGCGCCGCAGATAACGAGGGCGAAGAAGAGGACGGCCTCAAACTTCCGCCACTTGAGATTCTGCATGCCAACCCGCAGTCGGCTTCCGCTGCGTCTTCGGACAAGGAGCTGGAGCAAACTGCCGAGTCGCTGCAGTCGACCCTGCTTGAGTTTGGCCGCAGCGCCCGCGTGGTCGGCTGGATCGCCGGCCCCACGGTGACGACCTTTAAGCTGCAACCTGGCGAGGGCGAGCGCGTGAGCAAGATTTCGAGCCTCGAGGACGATATCGCGCTTTCGCTCGCAGCTCAGTCGGTTCGTATCTTTGCCCCGATCCCCGGCACGTCGCTCGTGGGTATCGAGATCCCCAATCGCAAGCGCCAGAACGTCAACCTGGGCGACGTGCTGCCCTATGTGAAGGGCGGTCCGCTCGAGCTGGCCATCGGTCGCGATGCCGAGGGTACGCCGGTCGTCGCCGACCTCGCCAAGATGCCCCACCTGCTGATCGCCGGCACGACCGGTTCTGGTAAGTCGGTGATGATCAACTCCATCATCACGACCCTGCTCATGCGCGCGCTTCCCGAGGACGTTCGCCTGATCATGGTCGACCCCAAGCGCGTCGAGCTTGCGGGCTATAACGGTCTGCCGCATCTTTACGTGCCTGTAGTGACCGAGCCCAAGCAGGCCGCGAGCGCTCTGCAATGGGCCGTGTCCGAGATGGAGCGTCGCCTGAAGGTCTTCGAGCGTCTCAATGTACGTAAGATCTCGACCTATAACGAAAAGCAGGCCGCCGGCGAGTTTGAACATTACGATAACCCGCCGCAAAAGATGCCCTATCTGGTCATCATCATTGACGAGCTCTCGGATCTGATGATGGTTGCCGGAAAGGATGTCGAGGCCTCGATCGTGCGTATTGCGCAGCTGGGCCGTGCCGCCGGTATTCACCTCATCGTGGCTACGCAGCGTCCGAGCTCCAACGTGGTGACGGGCCTCATTAAGGCCAACATCACCAACCGCATCGCCTTTAACGTCGCCACGGGCATCGACTCGCGCGTCATCATCGACCAGATGGGTGCCGAAAAGCTCACCGGTTTGGGCGACATGCTGTTCTCCAAGGTCGACTGGGGCAAGCCTCGCCGTATTCAGGGCTGCTTTGTCTCGGACGATGAAATCAACGAGATTGTCGAGTTCGTCAAGTCGCAAAGCGAGCCCGACTACCATGAGGAGATCCTGTCGGCTGTGGCGCCCGCTTCCATGTCCATGGCGGGTGGCGGCATTGTCCGCACCGGAGTTGCCGAGCCGCAAGACGATGATCCGCTCATTTGGGAAGCCGCCCATATTGTGGTGGAATCGCAGCTGGGCTCCACATCTGGCCTGCAACGCCGCCTTAAGGTTGGCTATGCGCGCGCCGGGCGTATTATGGACATGCTGGAAGAAAAGGGTGTCGTCGGCCCGCCCGACGGTTCCAAGCCGCGCGAGGTCCTATTGGACGAGGAGGGGCTTGCCGCGCTGGAATCTGTCGACGCCGAGATGGCACGTGAAGATTGTGAGTTTGGAGGATTCTGATGGCTGCACGCTTTGGTGACATGCTGCTCGAGCAGCGTCGCCGAATGGGCCTTTCCATTCAGCAGGTCGCCAACACCATCAAAATCAGGCCGCAGATCATCGAGTTTTTCGAGACCGGTAACTTTGCTTCGATGCCGCCGCGCGGCTATGCGCAGGGCATGATTTCGAGCTATGCTCGCTTTTTGGGCCTCAATCCGCGCGAGGTCGTCAATGCCTACTTTGACGACCTGATGGCATACGAACGCGAGACATCGCAGCAGGGCGGTCGTTTTCAGGACGCCGCCGGCTACGTCAATTCGCGTTCTTCGGTCGATAACGGGCGCTTCCTGATGGTTCAGGGCGGTCGTTCGACCCGCTATGGACAGCGTCCTCAGCAGGCCGGTTATATTACCGAGACGGGTTCGGGCGAGGAAATTCGCTCACAGCGTGACCGGTTCCGCAGTACGCCGATGCCCGAGGACCGTGCGCTTCCCGCTGCTCGCGGCGTGGCGCGTGACCCTCGTGCCGGCTACGGCGACGGCGGCTATTCCGATCGCGGTTACCGTGGTGCCTCTACGGGACGCTCTCGCGGTGGCTATGCGGATGCCGATACCACGCAGGTCACGCCGCGTCTTCGCTCTCAATCACAGCCGTATGGCCAGCGCTCCTCGGCTCCGCGTTCGGGCCAGCGTGGCTATCAAGGCCGAGGTGAACTTGCGCCCCGCTCGGGTCAGCGCAGCCTTCAGGGCCAGGGTGGCTATCGCGGCCGTTCCGATAGCAATCGTGGTCGTATGCCTCAGGGAGGCGGCCGCAGCAGTTCCAGTCGTGGACGCGGCGGATCACGTACTCCTCAAAACAACGGGCTCGATCCGCGTATCGTCTACGCCGGCATCGGCGCCGTGGCGCTGCTGCTGATCGTGCTCATCGTGGTGCTCCTGCGTGGCTGCGGCTCCTCGGCGCCCGAGTCGACGCCCGAGACGCCCGTTGCCACCAAGACGACGACCAAGAAGTCTTCTAAGAAGACCGAAACGGTCGACGAGGACGAAGATACCGATGAGGCGACGGATGAGTCGACCGATTCGGACGCCACCAAGACGGCCAAGAAGGAAGAGAACGAGGTCACGAAGGTCAAGGTCTCCGTTGCCAAGGGAAAGACCGCGTGGATTGAGGTCAAGGTCGACGGCAAGTCGGTCTATGGCGCCCAGGCGACTGGCCCCTTTGAGCAGGAGTACACGCCCGAGTCCTCGATCGAGATCACCACGTCCAAGCCTTCCGATGTCACCGTTACCAAGAACGGTGAAAAGGTCCGTTACGATACCAAGACCTCGGGCGTGGCGCGTGTGACGATCACCGTTCCCAAGAAGGAGACGACTGATTCCGCGAATGGTGAAAGTTCTGATGGTACCGACACCACCGATGGTACCGACACCACCGATGGTACCGACACCTCCGACGGTACCGATGCCCAGTCCACGGATGGTGCCGTTACCGCAACTGACGGTCAAACGCCCACCGATTCTACCGACTATTCGTACGATAGCTACTAAGCCGCTCGTACGCGAAAGGAAACATCATGGCTAAAGATTCCAGCTTCGACGTCGTGTCCGAGGTCAACATGCAAGAGGTCGACAACGCCTTCCAGCAGACCACGCGCGAGATTTCCCAGCGCTATGACCTTAAGGATTCCGGCGCTACGATTGAGCTTTCGAAGGGCGACAAGCTCTTTACGATCAACGCCCCGGCCGACTTTGTCTCCAAACAGATTGTCGACGTGCTGAGCTCCAAGCTCATCAAGCGCGGCATCGACCTCAAGGCTGTCTCGTGGGATGCTCCGCAGGCGGCATCGGGCGGCACCGTGCGCGTGCTCGGCCATATCGTCGAGGGTTTCGACCAGGCGACCGCCAAGAAGATCAACAAGGACATCAAGGACCAAAAGCTCAAGGTCAAGGTGACCATCGAGGCCGACAAGCTGCGTGTTTCCTCTGCTTCGAAGGACGCGCTGCAGACCGTGATTCAGTTCCTGCGCGACCAGGACTACGGCCAGCCGCTGCAGTTCACCAACTACCGCTAATATCAATCGAAAGGACCGCTCTCCAACATGGATACACCGTTGGGCTCCGTGCTCTACATCACCCTCGGGTGCGCTAAGAACGAGGTTGACACCGACCGCATGCGTTCTCTTTTGACCGCCGCGGGCTACGAGGAGGCATTCGACCCGCAGGATGCCGATATCGCTATCGTCAATACTTGCTCGTTCCTCGCCTCCGCAACGTCCGAGAGCATCGAGACCACGCTCGAGCTCGCCAACGAGGTTCAGGACGGCGTTCGTTCTTGCCCCATCGTCATGTGCGGCTGCGTGCCGTCGCGCTATGGCGACGACCTGCCTGACGAGTTGCCCGAGGTCGCTGCCTTTGTGAAGGCCGACGAGGAAGACGGCATCGTGGCGGTCATCGATGGCGTGCTGGGTGTCGAGCGCGAGATTGCCGCCTATATTCCTCAGGTCAAGCGTACCGTCGAGGGTGCGGTTGCCTACGTCAAGATTTCTGATGGCTGCAACCGCTTCTGCAGCTTCTGCATGATCCCTTACATTCGCGGTCGCTATCATTCGCGTAATGCCGAGAGCATTATCTCCGAGGTGCGCGACCTGGTTGCCGGCGGTGTGCGCGAGATCGTGCTGATCGGCCAGGACACGGGTATTTGGGGCATCGACTTTGCCGACGAGGACGTCGCCGAGGGCTCGCCGCGCAATCTGGCGCAGCTGCTGCGTGCCGTCGCCGAGGCCGTGCGCCCGCACAACGTCTGGGTCCGTGTGCTCTACTTGCAGCCCGAGGGCATGACTGACGAGCTCATTGAGACCATTCGTGATACGCCCGAGGTGCTGCCCTATATCGATATCCCCGTGCAGCACTGCGACGCTCGCATCCTCAAGGCCATGCGTCGCTCCGGTTCGCGCCAGGAGCTCGAGGATCTGTTCCGCGACCTTCGTGAGCGTATCCCCGGCATCGTGATCCGTTCCACGGCCATGGTCGGCTTCCCGACCGAGACCGACGACGAGTTCCGCGACCTTATCGACTTTATGGACACCGTCGGCTTTGACTACACAAGCGTCTTTGCCTACTCGCGTGAGGAAGGTAGCCTGGCCGCCAAGATGGAGGGCCAGGTCGATGAGGAGGTCAAGCTTGAGCGCGCCCAGGAGGCCATGGATCTGGCCGAGTCGCTCGGTTTTGCCGCTACCGCCGCACATGTGGGCGAGCGCGCCCAGGTGATCGTCGACGGTATCGAAGAGACCGAGGATGGCGCCGAGCTGATCGGCCATGCCTGGTTCCAGGCGCCCGATTCCGATGGTGCGGTGCACTTGGACGCCAGCGAGGCGTCCGTGGGCGATATTCTGACTGTCGAGTTTACCGATAGCTTCTGCTATGAGCTTATCGGCCATGTTGTGGAGTAGGAGAGCATCGTGGCAAACGAGAGCAATAAGGAACTGACGAGTGTCTGGACGCCCGCCAACATCGTGACGTGCGTTCGCATCGTCTTTATCCCGGTGTTCATGATCGTCTCGGCGCTGTCTCACACGAGTGTTGCCGGTACGGATTGGAGCACCTTCGACGGCCCGCTTGCCGCCGCTGCCTTCATTCTGTATGTGATCCTGTCGTGCACCGATAAGGTCGACGGTTATCTGGCGCGCTCGCGCAACGAGATCACCGACTTCGGTAAGTTCTTGGACCCCATCGCCGACAAGCTACTGGTGTTCTCGGCCCTGCTGCTGTTCTTGGATTTTGGCGCGGTGACCGTGTGGTCCGTGTTCATTATCCTATTCCGTGAGCTGCTGGTGAGCGCCCTTCGCATGGTCGCGAGTGCGGCCGGTGTGGTCGTTGCGGCCGATAAGCTCGGCAAGTACAAGACGGCAACCACGATGGTCTCCATCTGCGGTTACCTGTGCGTTTTTGCTATGGCCGGCTTGCACCTTGGCCCGGTGGCACTGACGCTCGGCATCTACTCGGTGTCGCGCTTCTTGTACGCCGTTGCCGTTGTCCTGACCGTTATCTCGGGTGCCCAGTACTTCTGGAACTGCCGCAAGATCGTCTTTTCGGTCTAGGTCCTGGTGGGTATGACGGTCTCTTTTGAGCAGATTTCCGCACATAACGAGGAGCTGGCGCGCGATATTGTCGAGCGTGCGCGCGCTCGGGGCGTGACGGTTTCGACGGCTGAGTCGCTGACGGCGGGTATGATCGCCTCGACGATTGCGGATATCCCGGGCGCCTCGGCGGCGCTGCGTGGCGGTGCGGTGACCTACTGCGATGAGATCAAGCATCGTGTGTTGGGTGTTGAGCAGGAGACGCTCGACCGCTATACCGCGGTGTCGCATCAGACCGCGCGCGAGATGGCGGTGGGTTCGCTGGAGCTGTACCAGAGCGATATTGCAGTGAGCGCAACGGGTTATGCCGGCCCCGGCGGTGGTACTGAGGACGATCCTGCGGGCACTTTCTATATTGGCCGGGCGCATCGTTCCGCCGATGGGGGAGTGCCGGTCGTGGACTCTGTGCGCTGCCACTATGAGGGCGACCGTTCGTGTGTTCGTGCCCATGCGGTCACGGAGGCATTGGGTCGCATTGCCCTTGTGCTCAACTCTATGGAATAGACGTGTTTTAAGGGGCCTCCGGGCCCCTTAATTGTGGAGATAGGGACCTTAGGCTCATTTGGCGTTTGTGCTGGTTGTAGATGTAATTTTGCCTGCCTTGTTCATATTTGGTCCTTTGTGGTCAAGCATTTGGTCAGTGTTTGGTCGGCGTTTGGTTGGTTTTTGGAAAGACCGCCTGCATATGATTTATCTGAACGGTTGACCACGAACAGCCGTTCGTTTATTATCGATGCAGGTTGTTAAGAGGAGGGCTATTCATGGCCAAGAATTCAGGTCCCGTACGTACCGTTCATGCTCGCACGACGGGTAAAGAGCGCGATGAGATGATCGCCACCACCAAGGCCGAGATCGAGAAGAAATTCGGCCAGGGTTCCATCATGAGGTACGGCGACGGTGGCCCCGAGCTCGAGGTCGAGGCCATCCCTACGGGCGCTCTGGCACTCGATGCCGCTCTGGGTATCGGCGGTGTGCCGCGCGGCCGAATCGTCGAGATCTACGGTCCCGAGTCCTCCGGTAAGACGACGCTTTCGCTCGAGATCTTGGCCGAGGCCCAGGCAATGGGTGGCGTTGTGGCATTTATCGATGCCGAGCACGCGCTCGATCCCACGTATGCCGCGCGCATCGGTGTGGATATCGACGAGGTGCTCATTTCCCAGCCCGATACGGGTGAGCAGGCGCTCGAAATCGTTGACATGCTTGTGCGTTCTGGTGCCATCGATGCCATCGTCGTCGACTCCGTCGCCGCGCTGACCCCGCGTGCCGAGATCGAGGGAGAAATCGGCGACACTACGGTCGGTCTTCAGGCTCGCCTGATGAGCCAGGCGCTCCGCAAGCTCGCCGGCTCGCTGTCCAAGTCCAACACGACGTGCATCTTCATTAACCAGCTGCGTGAGAAGATCGGCGTCATGTTCGGCAACCCCGAGACTACGACGGGCGGCCGCGCCCTTAAGTTCTTCTCTTCGGTTCGTATCGACATTCGCCGCATCGACAGCATTAAGCTTAAGGACGAGGTTATCGGTAACCGCGTGCGCGCCAAGGTCGTTAAGAACAAGGTGGCGGCTCCGTTCCGTTCTGCTGAGTTCGACATCATGTACGGTACGGGCATCTCTAAGGAGGGCTCGATTCTGGACATGGCTGTCGAGTGCGGCATCTGCAAGAAGATGGGCTCCTGGTTTGCCTATGGTGAGGACAAGCTCGGCAACGGTCGCGAGGCCGCCAAGGCGTTCCTGCGCGAACACCCCGATTGTGCCGACGAGATTGAGCATAAGGTCCGCCTTGCCTGCGGACTTGAGTTTGATGACGATGCTCCGTCCGAGGTTGAGCTGACCGATCAGCCTGCGCCTGAGGAGTTTGACGAGCTTTACGCCATCGATGGTTCCGCCATGCTCGATGATGACGACGAGTAGCGGTTACGCTCATGTCGTATACGGTGACCGAGGCCACGGTCGTCTTTCCCGATAAGAAGGCGGCCTCCTCGTTCTCGAGCGGGTATGCGTCCAAAAAGCCTTGCGCACATATCGATTGTGAGCTTGAGGGCGGTTTTGAGCGGTCCATTTGGATTCCCGTGCGGGTCGCGCGGCTGTATGTCAAAAACCGCCCCGATCTTCCCTGTGATTGGGACAACTTTCGTGAGGCGGTGCAGCTCATCGAGCGTAAATGTGCACTTACCATGGTGACCGAGATGTTATCGCGCCGCGACCATGCGACGGGTGAGGTCCGTGACAAGTTGGCTCGCTACGGCTTTCGCCAGCCCGCGATTGATTTCGCCGTCGAGCGCGCCACCGAGTATCGCTTTTTAGACGAGAACCGCTTTTGCTCGTACTTTATCGAGGAACGCAAGCGGCGCGGTTGGGGACAGCGCAAAATCGAGACCGAGCTCAAGCGACGTCATGTTGTGCTCGATGACATTCCCGGTTATCCCGAGGATTATTTTGCCGTCGAAGACGATTTGGCGCGTGCGTCAGCCCTGCTCGCCAAGCGGCGTGTTCCAGAGACGCGCGGATTCGAAAAACTGGTTCGGTTTTTGATGGGCAAGGGCTTCTCGTATCACATCGCCGCCGATGCCGTTAAGGCACGTCTCGATGCCGAATGCGAGGAATGTGCACTTTAGGCGTATGCGTTTTGTGGCCCCGCCGTTCACCGCGTTTTAGCCGCCGTACTGGGGCCATTTATTTGACAGTTGTTGTGGTTCAACGTACGATAAACACTGTCATTTGCTTTGTGATATGTGCTCATCTGTGATGAGTTTGTTTATATGTTTATCTGTATCCGACCCGCATAAGCTGCGCCCATATTACTCAAATGTCGCGAGCCGCTCATAAGGACGGTTCGCTTTGTTGTGTAACGAATCCATAAAAAGGAGTGAGCATGCCTATCATTGCAGCGCTCGTTGGCATCGTTTTGGGTGCCATCGCCGCCATTGCCTACATGCGCACCGCCAAGCAGGGTAGTCTTCACGAGGCCGACGAAAAGATCCAGTCGGCACACGCACAGGCTGAGTCCCTGATCGGTGATGCAAAGCGTCAGGCCGAGACCCTCAAAAAAGAGGCTCTGCTCGAGGCTAAAGAGGAGATCATCAAGAACAAGCAGGCCGCCGAGGCCGAGGACAAGCAGCGTAAGAGCGAGATTCGTACGCTCGAGAACCGCGTGATGCAGCGCGAGGAATCCCTCGATCGCCGCAACGACGCTCTCGACAAGCGCGAGCATCAGCTGTCCAGTCAGGCCGGTCAGGTCGAGAAGCGCTCCCGTGAGCTCGAGGAGCTCTGCGCAAAGCAGACCTCCGAGCTCGAGCGTATCGCCGACCTTACCCGCGAGGATGCCCACAAGGAGCTCCTCGATAAGGTTCGCGGCGAGGTCACCCACGAGGCCGCCACGATCATTCGCGAGTCCGAGCAGCAGGTTCGCGCCGAGTGCCACAAGACCGCCCAGGAGATTCTTTCCCTGGCGATTCAGCGCTGCGCTGCCGACCACACTGCCGAGGTCACCGTTACCTCCGTGCACATTCCCTCTGATGACCTCAAGGGCCGTATCATCGGTCGCGAGGGTCGCAACATCCGCACCTTCGAGCAGGTTTCCGGCGTCAACCTCGTGATCGACGACACGCCCGAGACCGTCGTTCTTTCGAGCTTCGATCCGGTCCGTCGTGAGACCGCCCGTGTTGCTCTGGAGAACCTCATCGCCGACGGCCGCATTCACCCCGCCCGCATCGAGGAGATGTATCACAAGGCTGCCGACCTGGTTCAGCAGCGCGTGCGCGAGGCTGGCGAGCAAGCTGCATTCGATACCGGCATTCACGACCTGCACCCCGAGATCGTCAAGACCCTTGGTGCCCTGCGCTACCGTACCTCGTTTGGTCAGAACGTGCTTCAGCACTCCCTCGAAGTCTCTGACCTGTGCGGCGTGATGGCTTCCGAGCTTGGCCTGGACGTTGTGACCGCCAAGCGCGCCGGCCTGCTGCACGACCTGGGCAAGGCAATCGACCATGACGTCGAGGGGCCGCATGCCGTCATCGGCGCTGAGCTTGCCCGCCGTTATGGCGAGAAGCCCGTTATCGTCCACGCTATCGAGGCTCACCATGCCGATGTCGACCCCAACACGGTGCTCGATGTCCTGGTGCAGGCCGCCGATGCTGTCTCTGCCTCTCGCCCCGGTGCCCGTCGCGAGTCTGCCGAGAACTACATCAAGCGTCTTGAGAAGCTCGAGGAGATCGCCAACTCTCATGACGGCGTCGAGCGTACCTATGCCATGCAGGCCGGTCGCGAGGTCCACGTCATGGTTCAGCCGGACAAGATCTCCGATGCCCAGTCCACGGTCCTGGCTCACGATATCGCCCATCAGATCGAGGAAGAGATGGAGTATCCCGGTCAGGTGCGCGTCGTCGTGATTCGCGAGAGCCGCGCTGTCGATATCGCTAAATAATATGAGCGACGCGAACGAGCTCATCTCATTTATCGCGTCGATGTCGGGGGAGGGCAACCTTCGCGTCGAGGAGAACCTTGGCGAGGGTTATGTCCGCCTCCGCGTTTCGGAGGCCGAGCGGCGCCAGGCAAAGCACGACATTCAGCATGTCGAGGATATCGTCATTGAAATGCTCCGTAATGCTCGCGATGCTGGCGCCGACAAAGTCTATCTCGCTACGACCAAGGAAGATGGCGTCCGCACGCTTGTCTTTCTGGATAACGGTTCGGGCGTTCCGCAGGATATGCAAGAGCGAATCTTCGATGCCCGTGTTACCTCCAAGCTCGAGAGCATGAAGATGGACCGTTGGGGCGTTCACGGTCGTGGCATGGCATTGTTTTCGATCAAGCAGAACACCGACGAGGCCCGCGTGGTTACGTCCGGTGTCGATCTTGGCTCAGCCTTTAAGGTGAGCGTTGCGGCCGACCGCCTCAGTGAGCGTGCCGATCAGTCCAGCTGGCCCCAGGCCGTCAAGGATGAGGACGGGCGTTATGTCTGTGCTCGCGGTCCGCATAATATTATTCGCGCTGCTTGTGAGTTTGCGCTCGAGGAGTTGCGTGGTTGCGATGTCTATCTTGGTTCTCCGTCTGAGATTGCCGCGACCCTTTATGCTCAGGCGTCAAGTCGGCTCGATACGTCGCGTCTCCTGTTCATTGATGACGAGAGCGAGCTTCCAGTTGTCGATCGTTTAGGCCTTGCCTCTGATGCCGAGGACTTTATCCGTATCTGTTCGGGTTTGGGTCTTGAGATGTCTGAGCGCACGGCCCATCGCATTTTGGCAGGGCAGATTAAGCCCGTTCGCGGTGTGACTGCGCGTCTGCTGCGCGAGCGTGATTCGTCCTCGCATGCGCCGGCTCCTGTCGATCTCGCGAAGGATCGTCGCGGGCTACGTATTGCCAAGGATGACATGGCACAGTTTTCGCGTGCTGTGGAGCGCGACTTTAATGACCTTGCCGCCCGGTACTATCTCAACCTTTGCGGCGACCCAAAGATTCGTGTTTCGCGTGATCGAATCACCGTGACCTTCGATCTTGCCAAAGAGGAATAGTGCCTTTACCGAGTCCACTCGGTACGATAAAGTTATTGCAGTTAAAACGTACTTTTAAACGCAGGAGTTTCTTCATGGATTGCCTGAAGGTATCAAGCAAATCATCGCCCGCGTCCGTTGCCGGCGCCATCGCCGGCATGGTCAAGGATGGTGTACCCGTCAACATCCAGTGTGTCGGCGCCGGTGCGGTCAACCAGGCCATTAAGGCCGTGGCTATCGCGCGCGGTTTTTTGATTCCAACCGGTTTTGATATTTCCTGCGCGCCCGTGTTCTCCGACATCCTCATTAACGGGGAGTCGCGCACGGCCATCCGCCTTTCTATCTACGTTCACCAGATCAATCGAGCTGCTATGGATAACGTCGTCATTGATGATGTTAAGCCTGTGGCATAGCTTCTGCTTGCCTCGATTTGCCTCCCTTCCATCGTTAGGACTTATGCACATGGACCAGCGTTTCGTACGCGATATTCTTGCCGGTAAAACCTACTTTATTCGCACCTTTGGCTGCCAGATGAATCAGCACGATTCCGAGCGCGTGAGCGGTCTGCTCGATTCGTATGGTTGCCTCATGGCGCTCGATCCCGAGCATGCCGATATCGTTGTCTTCATGACATGCTGTGTGCGTGAGGCCGCCGATACGCGCCTGTACGGTCAGTGCAATTCCTGCAAAAGCCTGCCGCCTTCGCCTTCGGGCAAGCGTGTGGTTGCCGTGGGCGGCTGCATTGCGCAGCGTGATGGCGAGGGCCTGCTCACCAACGTCGATAACGTCAATGTCATCTTTGGCACGCATTCTATCGCACATGTGGCCGAGCTCATTGCCGAGGCGTTCCTTGACGGCAAGCGTCATATCCGCACCAATGAGCATGAGGATACGGATGCCATGAGCATGCCGTGGCATCGCGAGACCCAGTATCACGCCTGGGTGCCCATCATGACGGGCTGCAATAATTTCTGCACCTATTGCATCGTGCCGTACGTGCGCGGTCGCGAAAAGAGCCGCCCCTTCGAGGAGATTGTCGACGAGGTGACTGGTTTGGTGCGCCAGGGCGTGCGTGAGATTACGCTGCTAGGCCAAAACGTTAACTCATATGGTCGCGATCTGTTTGGCAAGCCGCGTTTTGCCGATCTGCTGCGTGCCGTGGGCGATACGGGTGTGGAGCGCATCTTCTTTACGTCTTCGCACCCCAAGGACCTGTTGCCCGAGACCATCGACGCCATGGCCGAGACGCCTGCCGTTATGCCGCAGCTGCACTTGGCCGTCCAGTCAGGTTCGACGCGGATCCTCAAAGAGATGAATCGCCGTTATACACGCGAGGACTATTTGGGCCTGGTCGATCGCATTCGCAACCGTATGCCCGATATCGCGCTCTCGACCGACATTATCGTCGGCTTCCCAGGCGAGACTGAAGAAGACTTTGAGCAGACGCTCTCGCTTGCCGAGACGGTCCGCTATGCCCAGGCCTATACCTTCATCTATTCCAAGCGCGCCGGTACCCCGGCCGCAGAGATTGACGATCCTACGCCGCATGAGGTTATTCTCGAGCGTTTCAACCGCCTGGTTAAGGTTATCGAGACCACGGCACACGAGTATAACCAGGGTGAGCTCCATACTGTGGTGCCGACGCTCATTGAGGGAGCGAGTAAAAAGAACAACGCGGTCCTGCTGGGCAAGAGTCCCAAGAATCAGACCGTTCATGCGCCCATCCCTGAGGGCTACAGCATCGATCAGCTTGTTGGCAAGATCGTTGATGTTGACGTTGACGTTGCCAAGACCTGGTATTTGTCTGGCTCCGTTGTGGGCGAGCCGCGCTAATGGTTTCTCCCAGGGCAGGTCTTTCCGCCGTTGCGATCGTCGGTCCGACGGCGGTTGGTAAGAGTGATGTTGCCGACCGTTTGGCAGCTCGTCTTTCGTCCGAAGTGCTGTCGTGCGATGCGATGCAAATCTATCGCGGCATGGACATCGGTACCGCAAAGATGGCGCCCGATGAGTGTACGGCGCCGCTGCGTCTCGTCGACATTGTCGAGCCGGGTGTGGCATATTCTGCTGCGCTTTATCAGGCTGACGCTCGCGCGCATATTGAACGTCTCCTTGGTTCGGGTTGCCTGCCGGTTTTTTGCGGAGGTACGGGGCTGTATCTCAAGGCCGCCCTGGATGAGATGGATTTTCCCTCGGGCGAGCTTGAGGACGATCGTCGCGCGGGGTATCAGGAACTTGCCGAGCGCATAGGCGAGGAAGCGCTGCACGCGCTGCTTGCCGAGCGTGACCCCGAGTCCGCTGCGGTCATCCACCCCCATAATGTTCGTCGCGTGATTCGGGCGCTCGAAATGCACGATGATGGTGTGTCCTACGCGCAGCAAAAGTCGCAGTTTAGTGTTCCGCGCGAGCATTATCATGCTCTATGGTTTGGTCTGACGCGTAATCGCGAGGTTCTCTACGAGCGCATTAACCTGCGTGTCGATCTGATGTTTGAGCAGGGTCTTGTCGATGAGGTCCGCGGTCTTATGGACCAGGGGCTGGGAGATGCCCTGACGTCGATGCAGGCAATTGGTTATAAAGAGATCATTGATGCTTTCAATGGCGTGATTTCTATGGATGAGGCTCGCGAACTCATTAAGATGCGTTCGCGTCGCTATGCCAAACGTCAGCTTTCGTGGTTTAAACGCGATGACCGCGTCGTGTGGTTCGATATGGACGAGTTTACGATCGATGAGGTCGTTGAGGACATCCTGCATCGTATTGAGGCTGTCTAATGGCTCGTTTTCCTCTTGTTTCCACGGCACCCGAGCCCGAGCGTGTCATTTTGGTTGGTGTTGAATGGCGCGACAATGCATGGCCGCTCGATCGATCGCTTGACGAGCTGGAGCGCCTTGCCCATACGGCTGGTGCCCGGTGCGTGGCGCGCTTGTCTCAGCGTTTGGTAAAGCCGTATCCTAAATCGTTTATCGGTTCCGGTAAGGTTGAAGAGCTGTGCGGCCTGGTGCATCGCATGGATGCCGATGTTGTTATCTTTGACGACGACCTGACGCCCTCGCAGCAATCCTATTTGGAGAAAGCCGTGGGCGAGCCGGTAAAGATTATCGATCGTACGGCACTGATCTTGGATATCTTTGGCCTGCATGCTCAGACGCGTGAGGGACGCCTACAGGTACAGCTGGCACAGCTTCAATATCTGTTGCCTCGTCTGCGTGGCATGTGGAGCCATCTTGCCAAGGAGCAGACGCGCGGCGGCATCGGTTCGCGCTTTGGCCAGGGTGAAAGCCAGCTCGAGGTTGACCGTCGCTTGATTCGCAATAAGATTGCCGCGCTTCGTCGTGAGCTTAAGCAGGTTGAACAGCGTCGCGATGTCCAGTCCAAGAGTCGCATTGAGTCACCGGCGTTTCGCGTCGCGTTAGCCGGTTATACCAATGCCGGTAAATCGACGTTGCTCAATCGCCTGACCGGCTCTACGGTACTTTCGCAGGACAAGCTGTTTGCTACGCTCGACCCGACGACGCGTTCGTATCACCTGCCCGGCGGTCGCGGCATGACGATCACCGATACCGTCGGCTTTATTCAAAAGCTGCCGCATGGTTTGGTCGATGCCTTTAAATCGACGCTGTCCGAGGTGTTGGGTGCCGATCTAATTCTCAAAGTCGTAGATGCGTCTGACGAGGACTATGAGCGACAGCTGGAGGCTGTCGACCGCGTGCTTGATGAGATCGGCGCTGGAGAGCGTTTAACGCTGACCGTATTCAATAAAATCGATCTTCTCGATAGCGTTGATCGACTGAGCTTCCGTCGTCGCTATCCCGAGGCCGTTCTGTTCTCGGCCCAAACGGGCGAAGGGCTCGACGATCTCGTCGACCGTATTGCTCGTGAGGCGGCTGCCACCGATGTGTTGCTCTCCGCTGATATCCCGTATCGCGAGGGCGCCCTCATCACGCTGGTGCATGAGCAGGGAACCCTTTTGCACGAGGAATATCTCGAGGATGGCGTTCGTATTGTGGCGAAGCTGCCGGCTCGTATTGCGCCGCGGCTCGAGCGTTATCGCACCGAGTAGGCGAGCTCCAAAATGCCCAGTATGATGGGCTGATGCAGCAGATAAAAGGGGAGTGCGTGACGTCCAAGGCTGGCGAGCGCCGGTAGGGGGTTGGCGTAGGTCCAGCTAGGGACGGTCTTATCGATTCCCTGCGCTATATGTGCGGCGAAGTATCCTGCAAGATACATAAAGATAAACGGGATGATGGGGTAGTAATCACCTGAAACAAACCCAGGGCTCGGAAATCCCAGCCACGCCAGGTAGGGGACAGGGTAGATTGTTTTGGGGATGCTCCAGGTGAGGGCGAACAACACAAGGCATAGGGACATGCCCCATCTCGCCGATATCCTCTTAAGGACGGGATCGGTCAACGCCACGATGCCGGTACATGCGGCCATGCAGTAGATGATGCCAAAATTAACCCAATCGTCTACTGAGACAAGCGTTGTTACCAACCAGACGACGAGTGCTGCTAAGGCGTATTTGGCGGCACGTTTGATATTGTTGCGCGAAAGGGTGCACATCCAACCCGCGATAAACAGAAATACCCAGCTGATGCTGGCGCGCCAGATGTCTTGAAAGACAGTCTGGGTAAACCAGGGCATATCCCAACCGTACAGGTAGGCGAGATCGTAGCAAGCGTGAAAACCTGCCATTGAAATCATCGTAAACCCGCGGACGGTATCAAAGATGGTGATGCGTTTTTGCATTACGAGAACCGGCGCATCAAGCCGACGACTTTGCCCAAGATAACGGGATTCGTTGCATAGATAGGCTCCATGGTGTCATTCTCAGGCTGCAGGCGTACGCGTCCCTGCTCCTTGTAGAACGTTTTGACGGTCGCTGAACCATCAATCATGGCCACGACAATTTCGCCATTCATGGCACTCTTTTGTTCACGGACGATGATGTAATCGCCATTGAAGATGCCGACATTGATCATTGAGCTCCCATGCACCTCAAGGATAAAGGAACCCTGATCGGTGGCGATTTCGGTCGGGATAGTAAAAGTGTCTTCGATGTTCTGCTCGGCCAGAATGGGGATCCCAGCCGCGACGCGACCAACGAGCGGTAGCGAGACCGTTCCGCGAGGTGCGGTGGGCTCGTCAGATTTAGAAATTGAGACAGAGGAGCCGTCCTCGTTAAAGAGTTCCAGGGCGCGCGGTTTGGTGGCATCGCGCTTGAGCAGCCCGCGCGCCTCCAAGGCAGATAAGTGGGCGTGCACGGTGCTGGGGGAGGAAAGGCCCACGGCAGAAGCCATCTCGCGCACGCTGGGCGGATAACCCTTCTCCTGCTGATATTCCTTGATGAAGTCGTAAATTTGCTGCTGACGCTTGGTAATTTTGCGAGCCATCAGGGCATCCTCTCTACCCATGTCAAACAAATGTTCGAATTTTGCTTGACAGGAACAACTGTTCGAAGATAATAATAACCGAACATTCGTTCTCGCGCTAGACATTTTTGTCCGCGCGGCTTGATAAAACTGTTCTCAGCAAAACACGCGAGAGGAGAACATGATGAACGCAACGAATATGGTCCAGGGAAACCTCGCCCTTAAGCTCGAGACGCCTGCAGAACCCACTTTTACGGTTGTTCAGGGCGGCCGCTCCGGCTTTCAGCCTTTGACCGTAAAGCCTGCTCGCAATCAGCAGGCTGTAGTCGCGCCGGCTCGCGTTGCCCTGAAGGTTCCGACGATTGTCGCCGTTGCCGTTGCGCTTACGCTCTTCTTTGTCCTCGCTACGTCGGTCTTTAGCGCTCGTCACGCCGCGTATGCCGAGTCCGTTTCCAACGTTACCTACGAGACCATTCGCGTTCAGCCTGGCGATTCTCTTTGGTCGCTTGCCGAGGAATATCCAATCGAAGGCCTTTCCACGCAAGAGACTTCCGACATGATTCGTAGTGTCAATCATCTGGAGCATGGTTCGCTCGCCGCCGGTGCGCATCTTAAGGTTCCTGCTCGTTCGTAATCATTATCGCGCTGCGCATGGTACCCTTGTTATCGTTTAAGAGGAGGTACCATGCGCTGTCCCAAATGCGGCAAGGCACATACCCGCGTCGTTGATTCCCGTATGCAGGAGTCTAATAACACCATTAAGCGTCGTCGCGAATGTTGCTCGTGTAACTATCGCTTTACAACGTTTGAGCGATGCGAAGACCCAATTGAGGTCATTAAGTCAGACGGAACCAAGCAGCGGTTCGATCGCAATAAGCTGCTCGTCGGCTTGATGCGCGCCACCATCAAGCGCGATATCGACACTAAGAAGCTCAATGAGATTATCGACGACATCGAGGTCGAGCTGCGCTCTCGCACGCTGACGGCCGTCACGTCCCATGAGTTGGGTGACATGGTGCTCAAGCGCTTGGCCAAGATCGACAAGGTGGCTTACATCCGTTTTGCCTCGGTCTACCGCGATTTCAAAGACGTCGATGAGTTTCTGCAAGAGCTCGACAAGCTAAGGTGATTCCATGTCCAGCATTACCGTCAACATAAAGCGTCTCGACCCCACCGTCGAGCTTCCCAAATACGCCCATCCCACCGATGCCGGCTTGGATCTGCGCTCCAACGAGGACTGCGTCCTGAAGCCCTTCGAACGCCGTCTGGTCTCTACTGGGCTGGCCATCGCCCTGCCCGATGGCTACGCCGGCTTCGTCCAGCCCCGCAGCGGCTTGGCCATCAAGCAGGGCCTGTCTATAGTCAATACGCCGGGCCTCATCGACGCCCACTACCGAGGAGAACTCAAGGTTATCCTCATCAACCTGGATCCCTCCAACAACATCCAAATCAACAAAGGCGACCGCATCGCCCAACTCGTCATCCAAGAAGTCCCCACGGTTAACCTCATAGAAGTAGAAGAACTAGACGAAACCGACCGAGGCAACGGAGGCTTCGGTTCTTCTGGTGTGGCTTAGCCCATTTCTTCGTTGAAAATGGGCGTCGTAATGCCCGCTCGCCCCTGGGAGGCCCCTATATATCATCCCGTGCTCAAACATTCTCGCTTCGCTGCGAAACTGCGCGCGGGACGATATATAGGGGCCTCCCAGGGGTGAGCTACGTTTACATGCTCGCAATCGGTTATGGCTTCCCATCTGAAGCCGAATGCTGTATCTAGAAACTGTGTCTAACAAGTAATCCGATCTGACAAAGAGACGGCTCCTTTGTCAGATCGGATTACTTTGATTACTTGTTTCCGAGTTCCCCTTCGCTGCTTTTCGTAGGGTAACCGATATGGCTGCTAGTGCGTACGTATAGCCGTGGCGCAGGGCGCCCACACATATCGTTCCACGCGCAGTTTCGCAGCGAGCGAAGCGAAGCGAGAATGTTTGAGCATGGAATGATATGTGTGGGCGGCCTGCGCCACGGCGGACAGTCCAATGTTAGCGGATATGCGCAGGCTTGCCGCCCCAGTAGAAGCGGCAGAAGGCTCGTTTGCGCTTTTGGGGTTTGCCTACGAGCTCCATGGTGGCGATGGCTATGTCTTCGGCTGCGTGGGGGCGGCGTAGTACTTCGCCGTTGATGAGTAGGGCTTTGAGTGATTCAGGACGGTCGTGCAAGTGACGTAGGGTTACGATGAGTTCTCGTGCGGTGGTGACATGCATGCTGGCGCCCATACCGGTGAGCATCGTGGTGTTTGCCTTTTCCTGACCGTATGATTTGCCCAGCAGGATCATCGGCAGATGTGCGCATAGGCACTCGGTGACCGTGAGTCCGCCCGATTTGAGGATTGCCAGGTCGCAGCCGTGCATGAGGGCCGCCATGTCGTCCACGTAGTCTAGAACCGTGACATTTTCGAGCTTCATGGCGTCGAAGAGCGTCTTGATGCGGGTGGCGTATTCCTCATCCTTGCCCGGCAAAAAGACAAAGTGCATGTCCTCGAAGCTGCGCAGGAAGGGGAGTGTGCGGTCCATCTCCGCGCGAAAGCGAACGTACGGTTGAGGCAAACTGGCGCCGGCCATCACCAACACAACGGTCTTGTCAACGGGGAGATTGAACTTCTCGAGTTCTTCCTCGCGATTGTAGTCCGTATCAAACCCTGCGCGAATGGGGATGCCTGTAATGCGGATTTTGGTCTCGGGAACCTTACGGGGGCGAAGTGTCTCGGCCATAAATTCGTTGGCTACGCAGAACAGGTCGGTGTCCTTGTGGGGCCAAAAGCCTTCGACTTCATAGTCTGTTGGTACGCAGATGACCGGGTAATCGATACCCGTGATGACGCGGGCGCCCACAGCAACATTGGCTGCCGTGATGTGTGTTGCGACCACGGCAATGGGCCTGCGGGTGCGGACATATTCGTTGAAGGCGGGGAACATAATTCGCGACCATGCCGTGCCGCCACCCCAAAGCAGATGTCCGGTAAGGGTATAACGCCAGGTCAGGTCATAAATGGGGCGTGTGGCGCCGGTAAAGGACGCTGCCGTTTTGTTGCCATCGAATTTGATGCGCCCAAAATCGAGGATATCGAGCACCTCAATCTCGATATCCTCAGGAATACCCTTAGTGCCGCGTATGAGGTCGAATGCTTGTGCGATTGCGTTGGCCGCCGCCTTGTGTCCCGAACCAACCGAGGCGTGCACGATGGTTAACAGAGGCTTTTGTGCCGGTAAAACGGCCGGTTGCTCCGGTTGGGGAGTGACTGGCATGGACAGGGGAGCGTCCTCGCTCGTCTGCGTCTGATCCATCGATAACTCCCCTTCGACGTTGTAGCACGGACTTATCATTGTAGTGCATGAGTGTCATGTTCACGTAAAGTTGGGTACGAGCGCAGAGAGCTACAACTTTTCGACGAGAGGACTCATCATGGCTACCAATCAGCTCATCGATGTTGCGATTATCGGCGGAGGCCCTGCGGGCTATGCTGCGGCTATTTATACGGCACGTGCCAATCTTTCGACAACCGTGATTGAACAGGGTATGTCGGGCGGACAGATTGCCACGACCAACGAGGTTGAAAACTATCCGGGCATTCCGCTCCTGAGTGGTGTCGAGTTGGGTGAACGTTTTCAGCAGCATGCAAAAGGCTTGGGCGCACAAGTCGAATGGAGTATGGTGACGGGCATCGATTACGATGCGGATGCGTCGTTGTTTACCGTGCACCATGACACAGGCGAGACGATAGCTCGAAGCGTCATTGCCTGCATGGGCGCCACGCCACGCCCAGCTGGCTTTGTTGGTGAGGATGCGTATCGTGGTCGTGGCGTATCTTATTGCGCAACATGTGATGGAATGTTCTTCCGCGGCAAGCAGGTCTTTGTGATCGGCGGCGGTAATGCGGCATGTGAAGAGGCTTTGTTTCTGTCAGACATTGCCAGCAATGTGACCATCGTGCTGCGCCGTGATCAGTTCCGCGCACCCGAAGGTGTGGTTCAGAAGGCGCTTGCAAAAGACAATATTTCAGTTAGGTACCAAACTAGTATTGTGGAGCTTTCTGGTGAAGCAATGCCCACAACGATCACGTTCAAGGACAATATAAACGGTGAGACGCATGACGAGTCCTTTGAGCCGGGCTCGTTTGGTATCTTTGTCTTTACCGGCACGCAGCCCCATACCGAGCTTGTCGAGCATCTGGTCGATCTGGCACCGGACGGCGGTATTGTTACCGATGATTCCATGGCCACCCGTACACCGGGCTTATTTGCCGCTGGCGACATCCGCTCCAAGCGTTTACGTCAAGTTGTGACCGCCGTTTCGGATGGCGCTATAGCTGCAACCAGCGCATACGCATTTCTCCGTGGATAAGTACGATAATATATCTTATGTAAGGTTGCTATCTTTAAACAAAGTGGTTGAACGGTGCTTCAATGTGCTGTCCAACCACTTTTACTTAGCGGCTATGTGATATGCAAAACTAGATAACCTAGAATACAATATATAAAACGAACGGAGGCCCTTTATGAACCACGTCAAACATGTTATCCCGATGTCCGATACATCGGTCAGTATTAAGCCGGAGGATATTCAGCCGACGGTGCTGCCGGACGCATTTATTCAGTCCGATATGGTGGGTAAACTCAACGCTTTGAGCCTGCCACGCTATGACCAGCTGCCCAATGTAACGCTCTATCGCGATCAGGTTATTGAATATGTTGCACTGTGGATGGAGCCGCTTTCGATTTGCGTAGAGCAGCCCGTTATCACGCCTTCGATGATCAATAACTACGTGAAGGTCGGCCTCGTTCCTGCTCCGGTTAAAAAACAGTATGGCCGTGAGCAGATTGCGCGTCTCATCGCCATTTGTATCTTTAAGCAGGTTCTGCCCATCGCTGCCGTTCAGGCGCTTTTTAATATTCAGCGCTTGAGCTACGACGCTCCGACCGCCTTTGATTATGTTGTCGATCAGCTCGAGGCATCGATTCGTGCGGCGTTTTCCGTCGAGCAGACTCC
The DNA here is from genome assembly GCA_902489945.1 of uncultured Collinsella sp. GTDB lineage: Bacteria > Actinomycetota > Coriobacteriia > Coriobacteriales > Coriobacteriaceae > Collinsella. Next base: position 4,797 of record CABUBZ010000021.1, on the reverse strand, counting down.
CGTGCCCGATACCGCACATCAGGTTACGCGCGAGTCGCTGCTCGTACGCAGTGCAGTATCGTCCTTCGTTTCGAAGGCGTACCTGATGAGCTATCTCAAGTTTAATGGGTTTAATAGCTAACTGAGGTATAAGACGGGCGGGATAAAGAGCCACTGGCCCCTTATCCCGCCCGCGCGTTTGACTTGTTGGACATTATCGTCCCGAAGCTACGCCCATGCCGTAACCGATGATGAGACCGTGCATCTCGGCGTAATAGGAATCTAGCCCGTTACAGGGCATGATGATAGTCTTGGAGCCGGGCCAGTGCTCGACAATGCGATCGGCAAGCGCCTGGGCTCCAGCTTCGTTCTCAACGTGATCGATGATAACCTCGCCGCCCGTGAAACCCTCGGCCTCCATGGTGTCGACAATCTTGGTGAGCATCTTCTTTTCGCCACGCGTGTGCCCAACGAGTTCAATTTTGCCCGCTTCGCTCGCCGTGCCCAAAATGCGGATATTGAGCTTGTTGGCAATGACGCCGGCTGCTTTAGGAATGCGTCCAGCCTTTGCAAGGTTCTCGTAATTACACAGGCTAAAGAGAATCTTGCTGTTCTGCTCGAGACTATCGAAGTAAGCGCAGGCGTCTTCAAAGGAAACGTCCGGGTTGCTCGCAAGATAGCGGTCGAACAGCAAGAAGATCAGATCCATTTTGCCACCTGCGGCTCGCGAGTTAACCAAATGAATCTGACGGTTGGGCTCTTCGGCAAGCACCATGTCACGCGCGGTGGCCGCGGCATTGTAGCTACCCGAGACGCCCTCGGAGATGGGCATGCAAATCGTCTTGTCAGCGAGCTTAAAGAGCTCAGCCCACTCCCCTACGCTTGGGCAGGCGCTCGATGATGCGCCGGCTTCCGATTGAATGGCAACATTAAGCTCGTGAACATCGAGCGAGAGGTCGTCAACGAATTCACGCTCCCCCACTCGGATCTTAAGGGGTGCAAATGCAAAGGTGGTATGAGGTGCGGTTGGTTGCCAATCGCGAAGATTGCAGCTCGAATCGGAGATGAGTGCCCAGCTCATTGAGGGTCCTTTCTAATTGTTCCCCAACAATTATAGCCATCTTTTTGATTGTTTGGACGGCTATCTAGTTTTGAATACTAGATAGCCGTCCTGATCTTATGGCAAACGGTAGGGGCAAAAAGAATGGGCCTCGTGATTCAAGATCGCGAGGCCCACGTTCGTTCGCTGTAGTACCAAATTAGTAGCGAACGAAAATGTAATTGTTGTTCATGCCAGCGGCAACGGAGCTGATGATGACGCCCGTCTTGTAGTCGGAAGCATGGATCATCTGGCCGTTACCAATGTAGATGCCGGTGTGGTAAGAGTTAACCACGACGTCACCAGGCTGGGGATCGGACACGCGGGTCCAGCCCATGAAGGTACCCGTGGTGCCAAGGCGGCAATAACGGCCGGTGAGGCAATAGCTCACAAAGCCGGAGCAGTCAAAGCTGTTCGGTCCAATACCGCCCCAAGAATAAGCATAACCGAGCTTGCTGTAGGCGCGCGAAACAACGGTACCACCGTCAACGGACTGGCTCGGTGCGGAAGGCGTCGGAGCCGGAGCGGGCGTCACGGGCTGCGGCGTGGGAGCAGGAGCGGGCGCGGGCGCAGGCGTGTTGCCGCCGCCGTTGTTGGTCGTACCGCCACCATTGTTGGTGTTCTCGGTCGTACCGGCGGTGTCATTGCTCACCGTGGCCTTTTCGGCGGTGCTGGCATTAATGCCAGCCTGCAGCGCAGCGTTGGCCTCGGCCTCGGCAGCAAGCTCGGCCTGCAGCTGCGAATCCAGGGAGTTCACGACACTCTGGGCCTCAGCCTGCTGGGCGTTGAGCTCGTCGACCTTCTTCTGCGTCGCGGCGACGTTCTTCTCCTGTTCGGTCTGCTTATCGGTGAGGTGCTGCTTAAGGTCCTTGACCTCCTGAATGGTCTGGGCCTGCTTGTCGGACACCTTATCGTAGTAGAAGAGACGGCTGAGCATGTCGCCCAGATCGTCGACGCCCGTCAGAACCTGAAGGAGACTCAGACCGCCGGTCTTGTACTCACCGGCAACATAGCTCGAAAGCTTTGCCTGACCTTCGGCAATCTCTTGCTGCTTTTGCGTGATCTCGCCTGCAGTCTGATCAAGCTCCTGCGTCTGTGCGGAGAGTTCTTCATGAATTTGCTGGGTTTGGGTGCCAATCTGCTCGAGCTTGGTACGGGCAGCGGCAAGGTCGGATGCGGTATCGGCGTAGGCCGGAGCCACGAGGCCCAGGCCCAAAACACAAGCTAGGGTTGCCGTAGCAGCGCAGCGTGCCATGTTTTTGTGCGTATTTGCTGTGCGCATGTAGCTTCCTTTCCGGTATCTAAGGGTAGCGGCTAGTCCACCGTTACCAGGCTAAAGAGCTCAACGTCCTCGTTAGAAGGCGTGAGCTTCTTGCGCGGGTTGAGAAACGCAAGCTCAAGGATACAACCGTAGCCCACAAGCTTTGCGCCCATATCTCGCACCAGTTTACCTGTTGCCTCGACGGTTCCGCCCGTCGCGATCAAGTCGTCCAGAATCAACACGGTATCTTTAGAGCTGATGGCATCGGCGTGGATCTCGATAGAATCCGTTCCATACTCGAGCTCGTAGCTCTCGCTTACCGTCTTGCGCGGTAGTTTGCCCGGCTTACGTGCGGGAACAAAGCCGGCACCCAGGGCGACGGCCACGGGCACACCGACCATAAAGCCGCGGGCCTCGGGTCCTACGACCTTGGTAATGCCCAGGTCGGCAAAATGCTCGGCAAGGGCATCCACCATAGCCTTCAGGGCCTCGGGATTGCCAAAGAGCGGCGTGATGTCCTTAAAGACGACTCCGGGCTCGGGATAGTCAGGGATATCGACGATATGAGATTCGAAGTCGTACATGGCGTGACCTTTCATGGATTGCCGGGTGAACGGCGGCTATTTACCCGCGTTAGCAGACGAGCTGTGCGAGGGAACGACGACCTTGGACGGCTGCACGAGCGACTCGTCATGCGCGGTAACCGCGGGGACGCTTGCCCCATCGCTTTTAGCCTTGGTGGATTCGGAACGCGCGATCTCCTCATCGAGAACATCGATGTCAGCGTCCTCGACCACGGCGTTGAGCGACTCAAAGACTCGGTTCTTAAGGAGCGCGGTGTGCACACTCTCAGTGAGGTCGTGCAGCTTCTTAAAAGCGCGCTCGAGCTTGGCGTCGCGCTCGTCGTCGGAGGTATCCATGCCGAGCATGCTCACGAGAACCTGCTCAAACATCGAGGACTCGCGGTTTGCCGACGATACGTACTGACGCAGGTTGCGCGGCTCAATGTGGAAGCGCGACAGCTCCGAGCAGTAACGGATAATCGGGAAATCTCGGCCATCGACGAGCTCTCGGTTCTGCGGGCTCTTGATGATGCGGATAAGATCGTTCTCGGCAAGGGAGCGGATAAACGAGATCTCGACGCCGAGCATGTCGGGAATGGTCTCGATGGGATGCAGCTTTTGCTTGGTTTCCTTGGGCTCCGTCTTAAGCGGAACATCGGACAGAAGACCCACCTCGTAAGCCAGAGTGGAAAGGTCCGTTGCGTTTTCCAAGCGCTGCTTAATGACGTTGAGCGGCATATAGCGGGTCTTCTGCAGGTGCAGGATGACCTCGAGACGGTCAACGTCTTCCTTGGAATACTGGCGATACCCCTTAGGCGTACGATGAGGGGTGATGAGCCCCTCATCTTCTAGAAATCTAATTTTTGAGTTCGATAGATCGGGGTATGCGCCTCGAAGAAGGTTGACGACTTGGCCGATACTCAGATAGTTGCGTTCGGCCATTACCTACTCACCGGTTTCGATGCGCTCCGGCGTGCTCTCGTGATAGATGAGCGTGAACGTACCGATCTGAACGGAAGATCCGTCGTGCAGCGGAGCACCGTTGACGATGGCTCCATCAACCCAGGTGCCATTGAGCGAGCCCAGGTCCTCAATACGGGCGCCCAAGCCCTCACGAATAATGCGTGCGTGGCTGCGCGAGACGGTCATGTCGTTGAGGAAGATACCGTTCGCGGGATCGCGGCCGATGGTGGTCACGTCGTCCTCGAGCTCAAAGGCAGCTCCGGTCTGCGGGCCCTTGACGATGGACAGAACCGGAGCGGTTATCCGCACGTTGGCCATGAGGTCGGGAACGGTGACATCGCTCGAAGGAACACGGAAAACGCAGGTAGCGTCCGCAGTCTTATCGTTCTGAGGCATATTGTTAACCTTGTTGTCCATGACAACCCCTATCTAACGCGGACGTGCCGCAAAAAATGAACCGTACGTAATCATACCCCAACGACTTAGTCTTCGATTTCGGGGTTAAGAAAGTCGGTGTCCTCGTCCTCGGGATGCTCGATGGCTTGTTTAATGGCCATTCCGCCCTTAACTGAGTAAATGACGGCGGTGAGCACGGAGAAAATCACGCCGCCATACACAAAGAAGATGCCGAGGGGCACCGAGCTGCCGTTGAGGCCCGGGAATGCCGTGAACGTGGCGGGCAGCAGATGCCAGCCATCAACGACGGGGAACCCAAGCAGCATGAGCGAGAAGCCAGTCATAAGCAGTGCCGTGGCAATCTTGCCGGGAAAGACGACGTCGATGGGGCGACGGTGGTAATGGCGCACGATGAGCGTGCCGATGCCCAGGTAGATATCGCGGCCGATAATGAGCACGCAGACCCAGATGGGAAGCTCACCGCGGACTACCAGACCCAGCACGCCGGTAAACAACAGCGCGCGGTCGCAGATGGG
>CABUBZ010000020.1 GCA_902489945.1 uncultured Collinsella sp. | reverse complement strand
GTCGATCTTGTCGAAGCGCCGAGCGTCGATGAGGAGGAGTCGCCCGCCAAGTCCACCTCTGGCGTGCTCAACTTCTTTATGGGCAAGACCGTCTACTCGACGGCCAACCCCCTGCGCATCGCCTTTATCCATGAGTTCCCCTGTGCGACGTCGAGCTGGGACAGCCTGCACGACCAAGGGCGTCAGTATCTCGATGAGCACTTTGGCGGTATCGTGCGCACCGAGGCGTTCGAGGACTGTCACGATCCGGATGTGTTCTACGCCGCCGTGGAAACGGCTGTCAAACATGGAGCAAACGTCATCTTCTCGACCTCGCACCGCCTGATGGAATACACGCTCAGGGCTGCCGTTGAGTATCCCCGGGTTCGGTTCCTCAACTGCTCTATCGGCCTTCCCCATCAAAGCGTCCGTTCGTACTTTGGCAAGATGTACGAGGCCAAGTTTCTGCTGGGCGCCCTTGCGGCCAGCATGGCGGACAACCACCGCATCGGTTACCACGCGTCGGTCTTCGCCTCGGGCGCACTTAGCGAGATCAACGCCTTTGCCATCGGCGCCTCGCTGCTCGACCCCCGCGCGCAAATTATCCTGACCTGGGGCGATGTGCCCGCTGGAGGTCTCGCCGAGGCCATGTGCCGCGAAGGCGTGAGCGTCATGACCGGCGCCGACATGTCCAAGTCGCTGGAAGACCCCACCGCCTACGGACTCCACCGCCTAGTCGACGGCAAAGTCGCCGGCATCGCCATGCCCGTATGGAACTGGGGCCGTTACTACGAACTTATCGTTCGCAGCCTTCTGCACGGCACGTGGGACGAGACCAGCGACGACAACCAAGTGCGTGCCGTCAACTACTGGTACGGCATGAGCTCCGGCGTTATCGACATCCGTTACGCTCCGGGCCTACCCTACCAGACGCGCAAACTCGTGCAGTTGCTCCGCAACGGCATTGTCGAGGGCTCCATCAACCCCTTTGGCGGCGAGCTCCACAGCCAGAACGGCGTGGTGCAGATCGAGGGCTTTCCCCCGCTGCCGAGCACGCAAATCGTCGAGATGGACTGGCTGGCGGACAACGTGGTAGGCACCATTCCGCAGCTCGACGATGAGCCGGGAGTTACCGCCCTATGAAGATCCTTGCCATAGCAGATACCGAAGAACGATGCCTTTGGGAGTGCTTTCGCAAGGAGCGCTTTGAGGGTGTCGACCTGATTCTGTCTGCCGGCGATCTGGACCCGGACTATCTTGAGTTTTTGGTCACCGTCATCAACAAACCGCTCATCTACGTTCGCGGCAACCACGACGACCGCTACGCACGTCATGCACCGGGCGGATGTATCTGCGTGGAAGACAGCGTGTACACGTACCGAGGGATTCGCATTGCGGGCCTTGGCGGGTCCATGCGTTATCGCGACGGCGGCAACATGTACACCGAACGCGAGATGTCCAAGCGCATGCGTAAGCTGTCGCGTAAGGTTAGGATGGTCGGCGGGTGCGACATTCTGCTTACCCATGCACCCGCCGCCGGTATGGGTGATCTGGATGATCTGCCGCATCGAGGGTTTGAGTGCTTTAACACAGCGCTTGAGTCCTGGGGGGCCGACTACATGGTGCATGGGCATGTACACCAAAGCTACGGTTACGATTTTCAGCGCGAGCGGCATCATGTGTGTGGAACGACGATCATCAACGCCTGCGGCTATACGCAGTTTGAGCTCGACCAGACGCGCTACCCCATCCGCGGATGGCAGGCAGCCTGGCTCAACTCGCAAACCATGCGCCGCGAGCTCAAGCGCCACGAGGCCATCGAGTCCTCTACCGCCAGAACACCCTGGTAACCACCTCAAAGGGGACACTGTCCCCTTTGAGGTGGTTTTACCCCGAGATAGCAAGAAACCCGGTCCTGCACGAGGCAGAACCGGGTTTCTTTAGCAATGCTTACTTTGCTCAGGCAGTAACTAAAAGTTACTCAGCCAGGAAGTCGCGCTGGACAGCGGGATCGACCTTGACGCCAGGGCCCATGGTGGAAGACACGGAGATGGACTTGACGTACTTGCCCTTAGCAGAAGAGGGCTTGACGCGCAGGATCTCGGTGTACAGGGCAGCGTAGTTCTCGACGAGCTGCTGCTCAGAGAAGGACTTCTTGCCCAGGGGCACGTGGCAGATGCCGTAACGGTCGGCGCGGTACTCAACGCGGCCAGCCTTGAGCTCGGAGACCATCTTGGCGACGTCCATGGTCACGGTGCCGAGCTTGGGGTTCGGCATGAGGCCACGGGGACCAAGGATCTTACCGATGCGGCCAACCTTGGCCATCATGTTCGGCGTAGCGATAGCGGCGTCGAAGTTGATCTCGCCCTTCTGAATCTGGGCGACGAGCTCGTCGGAACCGATGATGTCGGCGCCGGCAGCCTCAGCCTCGCGGGCCTTCTCGCCCTCGGCGAAGACGGCAACACGAACGGTCTTGCCGGTGCCGTGGGGCAGGGAGATGGAACCACGGATGTTCTGGTCAGCCTTACGAGTATCGATGCCCAGACGGAAGTGGGCCTCGACGGTCTCGTCGAACTTGGCGGTGTCGAGCTCCTTGATGAGCTTGGCAGCCTGAAGGGGGGTGTAGAGCGTGGCGCGGTCGATCTTCTCGGCAGCGGCGTTATAGCTCTTACCATGCTTAGCCATGTGCATTACCTCCTGTGGTTAAACGGGCGTGAGCCCTCCCACATCGTATCGTGTGCCCTATTGCACACATTTAACGGGCACCCCGGTCGGAGCACCCGTCGTTACCATAAGAAATCGCTACTCAGCGATGGTGACGCCCATGGAACGGGCGGTACCGGCGATGATCTTCTTGGCGGCGTCAATGTCGTTGGCATTGAGGTCCGGCATCTTGATCTCGGCGATCTTGGTGAGCTGCTCCTGGGAGAGCTGACCAACCTTGTCGGCCTGGGGCTTAGCGGAACCAGACTTGAGGTTCAGCTCCTTCTTGATGAGGTGAGCCGCCGGCGGGGTCTTGGTGATGAAGGAGAAGGACTTATCCTCGTAGACAGAAATCTCAACGGGGATGATGTCGCCCTTCTTGTCCTGCGTCTCGGCGTTAAAGGCCTGGCAGAACTGCATGATGTTCACGCCAGCAGCGCCCAGGGCGGGGCCGACGGGAGGAGCGGGGTTAGCTGCACCAGCAGGAATCTGGAGCTTAATGACGTTGGCAACCTTCTTCTCAGCCATGGTCATTCCTTTCGAATCACGAGTGTGAAGTACTTGCTATATCGTAAGCACGCACGTGTTAGAAGCACTCCTGAGATGAGCAGTCACAGAAGAAGCACGCTCGCGCGAACGGACGAAAACTTAAGCGATGACAGCGACCTGGTTAAAGTCGAGCTCGACCGGCGTCTCGCGGCCAAAGATCATTAGCGTGACCTTGAGCTTGCCAGCCTCGGTGTTAACCTCGGAGACCTTGCCATCAAAGTCGGTAAGCGGGCCATCGGTGACGCGGACGGACGCGCCGACCTGAATATCAACCGAGGTGCGCTTGGGCGAATCGCCCATACCGGGACGACGAGTCATCTTATTGTACTCATCGCGGGAAAGCGGTGCGGGCTTACCGTTGCCGCCCAGGAAACCGGTGACGCCGGGCGTGTTGCGAACACACGTCCAAGCATCGTCATCCATCTCCATGCGGACCAGGACATAACCCGGGAAGATCTTGGAATCCTTGGTCTCACGCTTGCCACCCTCTTTGATCTCGGTGACGCGCTCCACAGGAATCTCGATATCAAAGATACGGTCCTGCATGCCCATGGTCTCGATACGATGCTCGAGATCGGACTTTACGCGGTTCTCGTATCCGGAGTAAGTGTGAACGACGTACCAACGCTTAGACATGGTTTAGCCCCTCAATCCAGAGAACAGAGCAAGAGCCTCGCCAAAGCCAGCATCGAGCAGAGCGATGACGACGCCGACGACGACCAGAGAAGCGCAAACGACGACCGAGTAGTTCACGAGCTCCTTCTTATCGGGCCACGTGACACGCTTCATCTCGGACTTGACCGAAGCGAAATACTTCTTGGTGCGGGCGAAGAAACCAGGCTTCTCGTTCTTCTTGGACTTCGCAGCCTTCTCGTTCTTCTTGGCAACGGCCTTCTTGGCCTCAACCTTGGAGTTGGCGGCAGCGCTGTTGGCAGGTGCCGGCTGCTGAGCCTTCTTCTTGTTCTTCTTGTTGGCCATTTGGGTTACCTCCGCGCAATGCGCTTATACATGAGTAAACCGTAAGCCCCAAAGTGGGAGCTTACGGAATAATGACTGGCACGCCAGGAAGGACTCGAACCCTCAACACTCGGTTTTGGAGACCGATGCTCTACCAATTGAACTACTGGCGTATGTGACTAGAGACTAGCGAGTCTCTTTGTGCAGCGTGTGGTGACGGCACCAGGGGCAATACTTCTTGATCTCCATACGATCAGGCATGGTCGACTTGTTCTTGGTGGTCGTATAGTTGCGGCGCTTGCACTCAGTGCACGCAAGAGTAACTAGAGTACGCATGTATCCTGAACCTTTCATTTCCGCCCCGTACGGGCACGAGTTGTTACTTTATCAGCTCCACGTAAGTGCTGTCAATGAAAACCTCGAGTCAATTGGTTCTCGGTGGATCCATTCATATTTTGAACACATCAATGAAGCCATCGAGAGCTAATCGACGGTGCATCCAGGACCATTATCGATCCTCTCGACACCAGCAACGGCTCAATATCCATTGCAGAAAAGAACCCGGCACCCATATAAGTGCCGGGTTCTCTAAGTCAGCTATATCAAAGAGCTAATTTACTCAATGATCGTGGAGACGATGCCCGAACCGACGGTGTGGCCACCCTCGCGGATAGCGAAGCGCAGGCCCTCCTCCATGGCGATCGGGTGGATGAGGTCGCCCTCGATGGTGATGTGGTCACCAGGCATAGCCATCTCGGTGCCCTCGGGGAGCTTGACCGTACCGGTAACGTCGGTGGTACGGAAGTAGAACTGAGGACGATAACCATCGAAGAACGGGGTGTGACGGCCGCCCTCCTCCTTGGTCAGAACGTAGATCTCACCGGTGAACTTGGTGTGCGGGGTAACCGAACCGGGCTTGCAGAGAACCTGGCCGCGCTCGATGTCCTCGCGCTTGATGCCGCGGAGCAGCAGACCGACGTTGTCGCCAGCCTCGCAGAAGTCCATGGACTTACGGAACATCTCGATACCGGTAACGACGGTGTTCTGGGTATCCTTGATGCCGACGATCTCGACGGGCTCGTTGAGCTTGAGCTCACCGCGCTCGACACGGCCGGTAGCAACGGTACCACGGCCAGAGATGGTCATAACGTCCTCAACGGCCATCAGGAAGGGGAGGTCGTTGTTACGAGCAGGCGTCGGGATGTACTCGTCGACGGCCTTCATGAGCTCGCGGATAGCGTCCATCCACTTGGCGTCGCCCTCGAGAGCGCCCAGAGCGGAACCACGGATGACGGGGATGTCGTCGCCGGGGAAATCGTACTCGGAGAGGAGCTCGCGGGTCTCCATCTCGACGAGGTCGATGAGCTCGTCATCGTCGACCATGTCGCACTTGTTCAAGAAGACGACGATGTAGGGAACGCCGACCTGACGGGCGAGCAGGATGTGCTCGCGAGTCTGAGCCATGGGGCCGTCGGTAGCGGCGATGACCAGGATAGCGCCGTCCATCTGAGCAGCACCGGAGATCATGTTCTTGACGTAGTCAGCGTGGCCCGGGCAGTCAACGTGAGCGTAGTGACGGGCAGCGGTCTCGTACTCAACGTGGGAGACGGAAATCGTAATGCCGCGCTCGCGCTCCTCGGGAGCCTTGTCGATGTTCTCGAACGCAGTGAAGTCAGCCTTGCAGCCCTCGGTCTCGGAGAGAACCTTGGTGATGGCAGCGGTCAGCGTGGTCTTGCCGTGGTCGACGTGACCAATGGTGCCGATGTTAACATGCGGCTTAGTGCGCTCAAACTTCTCTTTGGCCATAAAGCCCTCCTCTAAACAGGTCGTCCCCGGACGGGACTTTGCCTTTATACCATAGTGGCCTCTCAACATATTATTGAGAAGCCACCGTGTTACCTATGGTAGCGGTGACTGGATTCGAACCAGTGACGCCACGGGTATGAACCGTGTGCTCTAACCAACTGAGCTACACCGCCGGATGGAGCCTGCAACCAGACTTGAACTGGTGACCTCTTCGTTACCAACGAAGTGCTCTACCGACTGAGCTATACAGGCACTTGACGGGTGGGAGCTATAGGATTCGAACCTATGTAGGCAGAGCCAACGGGTTTACAGCCCGTCCCCATTAACCACTCGGGCAAACTCCCAATCGTTCAAGTATCCGCAGGTCCTTTGGTCTTTTGGACCGCCGCCCCCGCGAACGAAGAAGATAATACGATGCCACCTTGGGGGCTGTCAACGAAAACCTCTAGATACACGGCTCCGGGCGTATCCATATAACTTTGACCTGCCGTTTTGCTGAGTTTGGATGTGAAGGACGGTGGATTTTGCTGCACTGGTGACATTTCCCAAGGGAACACTTTGGCATAGTGGAGTAAGCCTGCGGATTATTACTTCGATAACGACTCATTTGCACCTATATATAGGTCGAGATCGGGCCTCCGCGGCAAATTCGAGCGTGGATTTTCTCCTGTTTGAAATCGAGCGTGGATAATCTCCCACTTTTGGCATGGCCCCAAGGCCAAAGTGGCAGATTATCCACGCTCATTCTCCAGGCGGGAGATTTTCCACTCTCGTGTGTCCGAATATCCACGCTCGATGACGATGACCAACCTCGCCCCAGCTTCAGTCTCGATCTGTAGCAGTAAGAGGGTTATTCCTCCCCTATCCGTTACAGATTGAGATATTACGCAGAGACCCCAGCTCACGTCTCATTCTGTAACAGTAAGAACAGTTTTTCGCCCCTTAGTGTTACAGATCGAGATGTTATCGACCATCCCTTGGCATTGTCTCGATCTGTAACTATAAGGAGGGTTTTCAGCCCGCCCGTGTTGCAGATCGAGACAAACCTGAAGCCTGGTGGAAGTCAAACTCGCTGACATGTCAACATAAATAGAAACGGGCCCTGTCCCATATAGAGACAGAGCCCGAAACTTTCATGGAGCCAGTGACAGGAATCGAACCCGCAACCCACTGATTACAAATCAGTTGCGCTACCGTTGCGCCACACTGGCACACTTGGCGCTTTCACGCGAAGCCAGTTAAGAATAAAGGAATTGCGGACGGGGCGCAACAGGCCGCACGGCGTTATACAAATATGCAAAATCCAGCAACAACGCATACCAGGCCCGTTCATTTCTGTCAGTGCGCCCTCAATCTTAAAACCATTCGCCAGAACGAATAGTTTTAATTACAATTGCTATATATAAAACTATTCGTTCTGGCGAAGGGTTTCGCGATGCTTACTACCAAAGAAGCCGCCGAGCTGCTCGGCATCACTCCGCGCAGGGTGCAGGAGCTCATAAAAAACGGAGCACTTGAGGCCCGCAAGGCTTCTGGTGTATGGCTCATCGACAAAGACAGCGTCGACACGCGACTCCGCTCTGTGACCAAAACGGGGGGACGTCCCCGCCGCGGCCACGGTAAGAGCGAGATCGCGTTCACCCTCATGAACCGCACGTACGAAGTCGCTCAGCTGGTCTACAGCACATCGCGAAAAGACTTTACCCACATCGGTGCCGACATCGATTACGCCCACGCCCCTATTGGAGTATTTGGCCCTAATAGCCCCATATCGCTAGACTCCTTCCGCATCTGGTGGCGCGGCCGCGGTATCCCGCTCGCACGCATTGGGCTAGCCTCCCTGCTTGCAGAAGCCGCAGTCGATGTTCCCGATGAACTCGTCCAGCGAAATCTCGGCCTCTCCTTATCCGACCAGTATTGGATTAGGCCCCAAGGTTCCGGTCTCACCTGGGAGGATATCAACTTCTTCAATAACGCCTTTGATGACGTCTCACTGTCCATTGCACCCTTTGCCCCAGAGGGAAAAGCGGCTGCCGCAAAGCCCGATAACACCTCGGACGGCAATCTTCAAAAGTACTGGACGTGCGAGGGCGAACGTCGAATTCTGCATAAGGCAGGAGCGCACCTGGACCAGGAACCTTATAACGAGCTGGTGGCGACCGCGCTCCACCGTCGCATTCTAAACGCCTGCGATTATGTGCCTTACTCGCTCGAGGGCACGGGCACTTCCGCCCTGAGCACATGCGATGTCTTCTTAACTGATGAAGAAGAGTATGTCCCTGCATTCTATGTAAACCAGCACGCAAACGCAGATGAACGGCTAACCGACTACGAGCGATATGTAGCAAACTGCGAGGAGCTCGGGGTGACAGGCGTCAAGGATGCCCTTGACCGCATGATCGTATGTGACGACATCATTGCCAACTACGATCGTCATTGGCGCAACTTCGGCCTCGTGCGAAACGTAAACACGCAAGCCTGCAGACCTGCCCCCATCTTCGATTCGGGCTCATCGCTCTGGTGCAACATATCACTAGAGGAGCTTAGGGCGGGAGAGCACAGTTTTACCAGCGCACAATTTCATTCAAGCCCCGCCAAACAAATGTTGCTCGTCGAGGACATGGGCTGGTTTGACGGCGACAAACTCGAAGGCTTCGTTGACGAGGCAATCGAGATTCTTTCCAGAAACGACGCGCTCACGGCAAGGCTGCCATATCTAAAAGAGGCGCTAACGTGGCGCCTCGAAAGAATGATCGACATCGCTGAATGGAGTTAGCGAGGCAGCATTGCCCCGCCAACTTCCCTACCTCCCGCGCAGGGCCTTGAGCTTGGCCAGGGCATCGGGGCTCAGGCGACTGCCCAGAGTCATCTTGATCTGCGGAGCTTCCTCTGCCTCGTGAACGTCGTTATCGATCTGTTTGATCTCGTCCACCAGCATACGGCTCGAGATGCGCGTGACGCCCTTACCCATGACGACGGCCTGGATCGTGCCGTCGCTCGATACCACGGAGCACGCGCGGCCTTCCTCACGTGCCTCGATGCAGAGCTTCTGCACCACGGTATCGGCCGAAACACCCGTCGGCGAAAACTCAATGCGCACACCGCGGGCCGGTAGGTTGGGGCGCTCGCTGGAGATATTGCCCGCGCCGTCAAATACGATCACGGCCTCGTAGCGGCCCTGGGCAAACGCAGCTACGTCATTAATGAGCGCCGTGCGCGCCATATCGTGAACGTCGCTGGAATACGGATCGTCGGAATGGTCGTACACGAGCTTTTCGTAGCGCGGCGTGCAGTGAATCACGTTGTAACCGTCGACCACCAGCAGCTCGGGCTTGTTGGAGTGCACCGTCGAGACTGGGTCGGCGATAGCCTGCGCAAACGCATTGCCGCCCACGCCGTAGGTCGCGGCCGAAACAATCGGCTTGGCCGAGCCCTCGCCAAAGCGCTTGACCTTGGACTTGGCACGGTTCTTTTTGGACATGCGCTACTCCTCCCCCATGAGCTCGCCGGCGTTGCGGCGCAGCCACTCAAAGCACAGCGCCGTTGTCGCCTGGGCAACGTTGAGACTCTCGGTCATGCCGCGCTGGGGAAGCTTGGTCAAAAAGTCGCATTTCTCAAGCACCAGGCGCGAGATGCCGTCGCCCTCGGAGCCCATGACGAGCGCCACGCGGCCCTCGAAGGGAGCATCCCAGCAGCTGCCCTCGGCGTGCTCGGAAGCACCGCCCACCCAAAAGCCAGCGGCCTTGAGGTCGTCGAGCGCACGGGCGATATTAGGAACCTGCGCGATAGGCAGGTGCATGACGGCGCCGGCAGAGGTCTTGTAGCTGCCGACGGTCACACCGGCGGCGCGCTTGTTGGCAATGATGACGCCTGCCGCGCCCACGACCTCGGCGGAGCGCACGATGGCACCAAAGTTGCCGTCGTCGGTCACATGGTCGAGCACGATGACGAGCGCCGGACCGTCGCCCGCGCGGTCGAGAATATCGGCGACATCGGCATAGGGGAAGTTGCCCACCTCGAGCGCAATGCCCTGGTGAGCGCCATGGCTCGATAGCGCATCGAGCTGCGCGCGCGGCACATACTTAATGCGGACGCCCGCGGCGTTGAGGTCGTCGACCAGGCGCGACAGGGCGGCATCGCGCTCCCCGCCCTCGGCGATGAGCGCACACTTGACGGGAAAACCGGTGCGCAGCGCCTCGGCGGCAGCACGGCGACCTTCGATAAACTCGCCCTTGGGAACCTGGACGTTATCGCGGCTACGCTCGCGCTGCGGGCGAGCAGCCTGTGAGCGCTCGCGCTGGCCCTTGGGAGCGGCAGCGCGGTCGTTGCGGCGAATCGGACGCGAGCCAGAAGCAGCCTGCTTGCCTCCACGCGATGCACGCTTGCGATTGTCGGCCATAAAGCGGCCTCCTTTAAATACTTTTCAAACAGGACAAAAGAAGCGACCGCTTAAGACGAATAGCTCAAGCGGTCGGTACGGGTTTTCCAAGTGCCCGAGATTGCCGTGAAAGAGGAGCGACGCGTACTTGAGTACGCGAGCGACGGTTTGAACGGCAAGGTCGGGTGCTTGGGAAACCCGCGGGGATTAGAGAGATTTGATACGGGTGCCGGCGGCGGTATCCTCAATGGTAAGGCCCAGGTCCTTGAGCTGGTCGCGGATGGCATCGGCCAGATCCCAGTTCTTGGCGGCGCGGGCCTCGGCGCGGGCCTCGAGAATCTTGGCAGCAGCCTCGTCCACGTCGTCGCCCGTGTAGGCGACCAGGCCGGCGGCAACGCCTAGCAGACCCAGCGGCAGCTCGACCTTGGGCTCGGGGAGCTCGACGCCAAGCGTATCGAGCAGCTCGGCCAGCGTGTCGGCGGCGGCAAGCGCGGCGGCCTTGTCGGCTGCGACGCCCGCCTGCTCCAAGTACTGGTTGCACTCGGTCACAAAGCCAAAGACGGCACCCATGGCACCAGCGGTGTTAAAGTCGTCGTCCATGCACTCCTTAAAGGCAGCACGAGTCTGAGCGGCCTTGGCGGCAAATGCCTCGGCGGCAGCCGCATCGGCATCGGCCGTCGCATGGTTCGCGGCCCAGCGCAGGTTCTCGACCGTACCGGCGATACGCGTGAGTGAGTTCTCGGCACCCTCCAGGCGCTCCCAAGAAAAGTCGAGCGGCGAGCGATAGCTCGTCTGCAGCATCAGCAGGCGCAGGGCGGCAGCGGAGTGCTGCTCGAGGACCTCGGCCAGCGTAAAGAAGTTGCCGAGCGACTTGGACATCTTCTCGCCGTCTACCAGCAGCATGCCCGTGTGCATCCAGGTGTTGGAGAAGCCCTGGTGCCAGGCGCAGGTGGCCTGGGCGCACTCGTTCTCGTGATGCGGGAAGGCAAGGTCGGAGCCGCCGCCGTGGATGTCGATCGGAGTGCCCAGGTAGCGATGCACCATGGCGGCGCACTCGGTGTGCCAACCGGGACGGCCCTCGCCCCAGGGGCTCGGCCAGCTGGGCTCGCCGGGCTTGGCGGCCTTCCACAGGGCAAAGTCGAGCGGGTCGTTCTTGTCCTCGTTCTCCTCGATGCGCGCGCCAACCATAAGGTCGTCGATATTGCGGCCCGAGACCTGACCGTAGTTAGGATCGCTGCGCACGGCAAAGTACACGTCGCCGTTATCGGCGGCGTAAGCGTGGCCCTGCTCGATAAGCGTCTTGATCATGGCGATCATGGGGCCGATCTCTTTGGTGGCGCGGGGGCGCACATCGGGATCGAGCACGTTGGCGGCGCGCATGACGCCGATGAACTTGTCGGAGAACTCCGTCGCGACCTCGGCGGCAGTGCGGCCCTGCTCGTTGGCGCGCTTGATGATCTTGTCATCGACATCGGTGAGGTTCTGGGCGAACGTGACCTCGTAGCCGCTCGCGATGAGCCAGCGGCGAATCACGTCAAAGCTGATGAACGTGCGGGCGTTGCCGATGTGGATGTTGTCGTAGACCGTGGGGCCGCACACGTACATGCGGACCTTGCCGGACTCGATGGGCTGGAACTCTTCCTTTTTATGGGTAGCGCTGTTGTAGATACGCATTCGTTACTCCTTAACGGTTTTCTGTAGCAGGCAGACGGCCCAGGCGCCGATTCCCTCGCCCTGGCCTTCCCAACCGAGCTTTTCGGTCGTAGTGGCGGCGACGCCTACATTTTCGACGTCAACGCCCAGGGCATGGGCGAGGTTGGCACGCATGGCATCGCGGTGCGGGGTGATCTTGGGTTGCTGACAGGCAATGGTGCAATCGGCATCGACAAACTCAAAGCCCAGCTCGCGCGCGTAGTCCATCACGCGAGCGAGCAGTACCATCGAATCGGCGCCCTCGTAGGCGGGATCGGTATCGGGGAATAGCTTGCCGATGTCTCCCCCGCGGCAGGCGCCCAGAATGGCGTCGGCCAAAGCGTGCGCGAGCACATCGGCATCCGAGTGGCCCAGCAGGCCGCGCTCGTAGGGAATGTCGACCCCGCCGATGATACATCGACGCCCCTCCACCAAACGGTGGACGTCGTAGCCGTGGCCAATGCGCAGGTTACTGAACATGGGGAAGGTCCTCTCCCTCGGCCATGCGGCCGAGCAGAATCGCGGTTACGGGACGCAGATCCTCGGGCACCGTCACCTTAAGGTTATCGCGCGGGCTCTGGACACAGCGGACGCGCCCGCCCAGGCGCTCGACCAACGATGAATCGTCGGTACCGATAAAACCCTCGGCGATAGCAGCGGCGTGAGCGCGCTTCATGGCGTCGACGCTAAAGATCTGCGGCGTCTGCGCGGCCCAGTAGAGCTCGCGCGGCGGCGTCTCGACGATATTATCGCCATCAACGATCTTGAGCGTGTCGATCGCGGGCTGTCCGCACACGACACCGTCGAGCGAGCGGTCGCCTACGAGCACGTCGATAGCATGGTCGATGGCCTCGGTGGTGATGAGCGGACGGGCGCCGTCGTGGATGGCAACGTATTCAAAGCCCGCCGGCACCGCGTGCACGCCGGCACGGGTGGAATCCTGGCGGGTATCGCCGGCATCGGCAAAGCTGATGGGCGTGTCGTAGTCAAACGGGTTGATGGCCAGGCGGCGCATCTCGGCACGGCGCTCGGCAGGACACACCACCACGATGTGACCGACCTTGTCGCTACGGTCGAACGCACGGATGGACCAGCTCATGAGCGGACGGCCCGCCACGTTGACGAGCTGCTTGCCGCCGGGATTTCCAAAGCGCTGGCCGCTGCCGCCGGCAACGACCACGGCACATACGGGCGCCATTACGCGTTCCCCTGTTTGGTGCCCTTCATGCGGTACAGGGAGTCCGCAAGAATGGCAGGATTGTTGACGCCAAAGTCGCCCAGGCGCTCCGGGTCCTCGCTGATGTCGTCCATGAGCTCCTGCAGCGAGCCGTACTCGTCGACGATCTTCTCGGCCACGCCGTCGCGCACGACGGACACGCGCGAGAGCGTGCGCAGGCCCAACGGCGTCATGACGGAGTCCTCGTCCAAGTCGTCGTAGCCCAGGACCGCCGCCACGTGCTGCGGGTCGGACAGGTCCTTAGGCGTCATGCGAGCGAGCTCGGCACGAATCTTCTCGGCGTTGGCCTCGGAGGAATCGCTTGCGTAGTCGCGGATCATCAGGTCGTATTCGGTATCCATGCTGGAGCCCGCGAGCTGCTCGAGCTGCATTTGCACGAGCTTGCCCTGGTTGCCCAGCTTGACGATGCAATCCTTAAGCTCGGTCTTTGCCTGTTGCATGATCTCGAAGCTCGAGAAGATGCCGGTGATGTCGGCGAGCGTGACGTAATCGTCGAGCTCGAGGGCCGTCAGGCGCAGCAGGGAGCGATCGAGCGACTGGCGGGTAGTCTGGAGCGTGGCGACAAGCTGGTTGACCGAGCTCATGATGGTGGTGACAGGCTGAATCTCGTAGCTCTTGCCATGGACGTACACGTTGACGACGGCACGACGGGCGGAGACCGAGATCACGATGGCGTCGGTGAGCACCGACATGCGAGCGGCGGTGCGGTGACGCATGCCCGTCTCGCTCGTGGCGAGCGAGGGATCGGGGTTGAGGTGGAAGTTGGCGCGCAAGATCTGGGTGAGGTCGCCGTCGATGACAATGGCGCCGTCCATCTTGGAGAGCTCGAACAGACGGTTCGAGGTGAACGAAATGTTGAGCGGGAAGCCGTCGTTACCGGCAGCGAGCACGTTTTCGGTGTCGCCGACGCAGATAAGGGCGCCCAGGTGACCGGCGATGATCATGTCGAGGGCGGTGCGGATCGGCTGGCCAGGTGCCGTCAGACGAATGGCCTGTTCCATACGCTTTTGCAGCTCGTTCTTATCCAAGGCATCGCTCCCATCGTATACGCTCCATAAACGTCAATAAGTTTCTCACGGTTTGCCCCTATGGCGCTCGCGAAATCCGATGCTTACAGAATGAGCGAACACAGCTGAGACCCCCAACCCAAATGAGCTGCTCTTGTGGTAGCATCGGGATTCACATAAATGAGGGAGTAGTCGCGTGACCGGTTTCGCCTCCGGTGGCGCGGCAAGTCAACATACTGGCCGAAACGGTCTGGCTTGCCTTAATGAACGAGACTCGTGGTTGTGCGCGTAACGCGTGCGCCACGGGTCTTTTTTTTGTTGCTCCCCCACTAGAGGTACACGCGGGTTCGCCCGCACGGAGGGAGCCAAACTATGGGACTCGCCGAGCTCGTATTGCTCGCCATCGGCCTTTCGATGGACGCCTTTGCCGTATCCATCTGCAAGGGCCTTGGCATGAAAAAGATCAACCTTAAGGTCGCCGTGGTGCTCGGCCTGTTCTTTGGCGGCTTTCAGGCTGGCATGCCCGTGATCGGCTGGGCGCTCGGCAGCCAGTTTATGGGCATCATTGGCCCCATCGACCATTGGATCGCCTTTATTCTGCTCGCCTTCATCGGCGGCAAAATGCTGTGGGAGGCCTTTACCGAGAACGAGGACGAAGGCGACGGCAAAGACGCCGAGAAGATCGACCTGGGCGAGTACCTGATCCTCGCCATCGCCACCTCAATCGACGCCCTGGCCGTGGGCATCTCGTTCGCCGCGCTTTCGGTCGACATCGTCCCCGCCGTGTCGCTCATTGGCATCACGACCTTTGTCTTCTCCGTTGCCGGCGTGGCGATCGGCCACACCTTTGGCGCGCGCTACGAAAAGCCCGCCACCATCGTGGGCGGCGTCGTGCTTATCCTTATCGGCCTCAAGATTCTGCTGGAACACTTGGGGTTTTTGGCGCTGTAAAACACCCTTCAAAACTAAACGTCCGGGCAAGGCCTCATGCAGTGTTTTGCATGAGGCCTTTTCATGCAGACTTTTGCATGTCATACTGATATGCAAAAGTCTGCACATTAGGAGACCACCGTGGATACCCTTCCCATCACCACACCGCGCCAAGCTGGCATCTACGTGCGCCAGGCACGCGAGGCGCAGGGAATCACCCGTGCGGCCCTCGCTAAAAAAGCCGGTGTTTCGGAGCGCCTGCTCGCATCGCTCGAGCTGGGAGATGCCACGGGCATTCGGCTCGACAAGCTGCTGGCGGTTTTCGGTGCTCTCGGACTGGCTCTCGTTGCTCAAGGGAATATCGACGACACGAAACATGAGCAGCCGACCGACGCCCCGCATGCTGATCTGCAATCTCGCTGTACCCCCAGACGCCATCACGCTCAACGTCCCTCTCATAGCCACCGACGCGGCGCAGCCATTCCAGCTCTTCCAGATACCCCCTTTACGTCCGAGCTCTACGACAGGGCCTTCGCCGATTTCGCCATGTCCAATCTCGGAGTCTCGATTGCCGCTAGCGCACCCGCTCAAGCCGAGTCTGAAGGGAAATAGCCAATGGCCAGAACATCACTTCGGACCATTATTTGCGGCGTACCTGCGGGAACGCTCACGCAAGATGAGAACGGTCTTATCAGCTTTACCTACGATCATGACTATGACGGGCCAGCCCTATCGACCAACATACCCGTATCAAATCGCACATACGGCCAACAGGTCATGAATCCGTACTTGTTTGGCCTTCTACCCGACAGCGAGGACCAACGAAAAGCGATTGCCGCCGAATTCAACGTTAGGCCCAACAATCCCGTTGCGATGCTCAGCCATATCGGACTCGACTGTCCGGGCGGAGTGCAGTTTTGTGCCGAAGAAGATGCCGACGCCGTCCTGCATCGCGCTGGCGACTACCGCCCTATAGACGACCACGAAATTGCTCTCCGTCTCAAGTCGATCAGAGATGACCGCGATGCATCGTGGATGGGTCTAGATGAAAGTTGGTCACTTGGAGGCAACCAGGGCAAGTTCGCGCTCGCGTTCATAAACGGCCGCTGGTGCGAATGCATGGGCTCCTCGCCCACGACGCATATTTTCAAAAATGGCGTTATCGGATTTAAACTCGAGGCTCTCAATGAGTTTGTCTGCATGAAAAGCGCCCAGCGCGCCGGTATCGCAACGGCAAACGTCGAATATCGTATGTTTGAGGACGAACCTGCCCTCATTGTTGAGCGCTATGACCGCGTGAAAGTCGAAGACGGAACGATCAGGCGCCTACATCAAGAAGACCTCTGTCAGGCACTTGGGGTGATGCCCGCCCAAAAGTACACGGCAGACGGCGGCCCGACCACCCGCGACATTCAAGAGCTCCTCGTAAATACGAGCCACCATCAACTTAACCTGTATCTGTTTACGCAGATGCTGTTCTTCAACGCCATTATCGGCGCACCGGATGCGCATGCGAAAAACTATTCCCTGCTCCTTGGAAACGACGGCGCAGCCATGATGGCTCGAATGTACGATGTCGCATCGGGGCTGGCATACGAGCGCATGCGCCGCCGGGCGCGCCTTGCCATGAGCGTTGGCGGCGAAAATCGTGTGGGGTGCATCGGTCCAGGCGCTATCCGCCGATACCACGGTATGGGCGACCCCGCGCTGGAGGCGACGCTCACCGATGCCGGGCTATCCGAGAAGTTTTGCTTTGCGACCATGATGGACCTCGCCTACGAGGTGCCCATTTGCATGGAAGAGGTCATGGACGAATACGCCGACCTGCCCGGCATGACGGACCTGCGCGAGCATATGCTCGGCCCTGTCCGCGAAAACTGCCAGCGCACCCTCGACCTCATCAGGGCAGAAATGGACTAGGTGGCCATAATTTCGCAATTATCAAACAAAAGAGAGGGGGCACCCGTCGCAAAAGCTCAGATGCCCCCTCTCGTAATGTCATTTGCAATCCGCTAGCACGTGGCTCGAACTGCTGCTAGCGCGACCTTTACGCAGCAAGGCGCTTGAGGACGTCGATGAGCAGCTCGTAGAAGCGCTCGGCAGAAGCGAGCTCCATGCTCTCGTCCGGGGTGTGGACATCGGAGAGCGTCGGACCCACGGCGATGGCGTCCAGGCCGTGCAGGGCCTCGGCAAACAGGCCGCACTCAAGGCCGGCGTGAATGGACTCGATGCGCAGCTCGGAGCCAAAGAGCTCGCGATAGCTCTCGACAAAGACGTCGCGGACCGGCGAATGCTCGGCATAGCTCCAGCCGGGATACTCGAACTCGAACTTGGCGTCGAAGCCCAAGACATCGGCCAGCGTCTGCAGGCGGTCCTTGAACTCGTTCTGCAGCGAGGTGATCGAGGAGCGCGGGGACAGCATGATCTTGACCTGGTCGTCGGAAGTGGCGACCACGCCGATGTTGGAGGAAACCTCGACGGAGCCGTCGGTGGCGACGTTGCGGCGAATCACGCCATTAGGGGCAAGACGCAGGGCGCGGATGAGGGCAAGCGCGGACTTCTGATCCATGGCCTCGACCTCGGCGTCGTCGGCAATCTCGACGGTGCAGGTAAAGCCGGGGTCGAAGACCTCGAGCTCGGCAGTGACGTCGGCGATGATGTCCTTTGCGATCTGGGCCGCGGCCTCGGCGGCAGCGTGGTCGGCGTAAACCAGCTCGGCCTTGCACTCACGGTTGATGGCGTTGTCCTTAGTGCCGCCGTTAAAGCTAACGATGGCGGGCTCGCCGGCAACCATCAGGCGGTCGATGATGCGGGCCATGATGAGGTTGCCGTTGCCGCGCTCCAGGTTGATATCGTTGCCGGAATGACCACCCAGTAGGCCGGAGATGTCGAGCGTGAGGGTGCTGCCGGTCTTGTGCTCGCGCACGATGGGGCAGGTGTAGGTAACAACGACGCCGCCAGCGCAGCTGACGGTGGCAACGCCCTCTTCCTCGGAGTCAAGGTTAATCATGGTGCGGGCGCTAATCTGGGACTTGTCGAGCGTCTCGGCGCCGACCAGGCCAGTCTCCTCGTCGGTGGTGAATACGCACTCGAGGGCGGGGTGAGCAATCGAATCGTCGTTGAGCACAGTAAGCATCAGAGCGACAGCAATACCGTTGTCGGCGCCCAGGGTGGTGCCGTTAGCGGTGAGGACGCCGTCCTTCACGACCAGGTCGATACCGTCGGTCGTAAAGTCGTGCTCAACAGAGCCCAACTTGTCGCACACCATATCGATGTGGCCCTGCAGCATCACGGTCGGGGCATTCTCGGCGCCGGCAGAAGCGGGCTTGCGAATGATGACGTTGTAGACCTCGTCCTGGTACACATCGAGGCCGCGCTCCTTGGCAAACGCAACCAGGAAATCGCTGATGCCCTTCTCGTTGCCAGACCCACGGGGGATCGCGCTGACCTCCTCAAAGAAATGGAACAGCTGGGCGGGCTCGTAGCCGGTGATCTTGTAATCCATGGTGCCTCCTTGGCGCAACTGGTTAGACAGTAAGACATGCGCCTTGTATATTCCCAGACTTTGCGTGCATAAACCAGTCGAAAACGCCGAGCGCCCTTGCATCATCGGCTAACGGTGGGGAGACGCCACTTTATTAAGGTAAAGCAGGTTAGACGGGCCGCGCCGAAGGGACGTTGGACCCTTCAACCAACCTCAACGCTTGATCAACGTTTATGCATACGCCATTGATATGTTTAATGAGATCTACTTTGAACGAAGGGGGCTTTCCAACAGAAAAAGGGCGCTCCTTTGGAACGCCCTCGTGGACACAAGGTTTTGTTACGCCCTACAGCGCGCCAGAGCCGGTTTGCATCATGCCGCCGGGGCCCGAGCTCACGCCACTGCTCACAGGCGCGGCGTTTCCGGTGTGCGGCGCCGCCGGAGCGGCATCGCCCCCGAGCGCACCCGCCGGACGCGGCGCCGGGATCTCACCCGTGCCGTGGCTAAAGACAAACTTGCCGTCGGCCACGTCGCACAGGACGGTATCGCCCTCGCCCCACTCGCCGGCCAGCAGCTCCTCGGACAGCGGATCCTCGATGAGCTTTTGGATGGCACGACGCAGAGGACGCGCGCCGTTGGTGAGGTCGGTACCCTCCGCCACAATCTTGTCGTAGGCCGCATCGGTAAGCTTGATGTTCATGCCGTTTGCGATCAGGCGCTGGCGCAGATCGTCCACCAGCAGGTGCGCAATCTTAGTCAGGTTCTCGCCCGAGAGCTTCTGGAACACCACAATATCGTCGATACGGTTGAGCAGCTCGGGGCGGAACAGGCGCTTGAGCTCGCCCATCGCACGGCCGCGGATCTCGCTCGACGTGAGACCCTGCTCACCGGTGGTGCCAAAGCCCACGCTCGCATCCTGCGCGATCTCGCGGGCGCCCACGTTAGACGTCATGATGATCACGGTGTTGCGGAAGTCGACCGTCTTGCCCTGGCTATCGGTCAGGCGGCCCTCCTCCAGCACCTGCAGCAGGATGTTGAAGATGTCGGGGTGCGCCTTCTCGATCTCGTCGAACAGCACGACCGAATACGGGTGACGACGAACGGCCTTGGTAAGCTGACCGCCCTCGTCGTGACCCACGTAACCCGGAGGGCTACCGATGAGCTTGGAGACCTCGAACTCGCTGCCGAACTCCGACATGTCGAAGCTGATGAGCGCGTCCTTGCTGCCAAAGAGGTACTCGGCGAGCGTCTTGGCGAGCTCGGTCTTGCCTGTGCCGGTGGGACCCAGGAAGATAAAGCTGCCGCCGGGGCGACGCGGGTCCTTGAGCGGCGAACGGCTGCGGCGCACGGCCTTGGCGACGGCCTCGACGGCCTCGTCCTGGCCGATAATGCGGGTCTTGAGCACGCTTTCGGTCTGCAGCAGGCGACGGCTCTCGCTCTCGGTGAGCGAGGAAACCGGCACGCCCGAGGTCACGGACACGATGTCGGCAATCTGACTCACGTCGATGGTGAGCGGGCTGGCGTCGAGCTCGGCGGTCCAGGCGGCCTTGGCTTCGGCGAGTTCAATCTCGGCGGCCTTCTGCTGCTCGGTGATCTCGGCGGCCTTGTTCATGTCATCGCTCTCGGTGGCCTCCTGCGCGGCGGCCTTGAGCTCCTCTATGCGATGCTCAGCCTCGCGCACCGGCTCGGGCGCGCGATTCGCGGCGATGCGAGCGCGGGCACCGGCCTCGTCGATGAGGTCGATGGCCTTATCGGGCAAGAAGCGATCCTGGATGTAGCGGTTGGAAAGGTTCGCGGCGGCCTCGATAGCACCCTGCGTATAGCGCACATGGTGGTGCTCCTCGTAGCGCGGCTTGAGCGCGGTCAGGATCTTAACCGTGTCCTCGACGCTCGGCTCCTCGACATCAATGGTCTGGAAGCGACGCTCGAAGGCCGGGTCCTTGGTGAGGTACTTGCGGAACTCCTCGGCCGTGGTGGCACCGATGATCTGGAAAGCACCGCGCGCGAGCACGGGCTTGAGCATAGAGCTCGCATCAATAGAACCCTCGGCAGAACCGGCACCGATGATGGTGTGCATCTCGTCGATAAACAAGATGACGTCGTCGGCTTCGGTCGCCTCCTGGATCACGTTCTTGAGGCGCTCCTCAAACTCACCGCGATACTTGGCACCCGCGACAAGACCCGGCAGATCGAGCGTCCAGATATTCTGGTTCATAAGATTCTCGGGCACATTGCCAGCAGCAATCTGCTGCGCCAGGCCCTCGACGATAGCCGTCTTGCCCACGCCGGGATCGCCCAGGATAAGCGGATTGTTCTTGGTGCGGCGCGAAAGGATCTCCATCATGCGCTGGACTTCCTTTTCGCGGCCAATCACGGGATCGAGCTCGCCGTCGCGCGCCTTTTGCGTGAGGTTGGTGGCGAACTGCTTGAGCGTGTCGGTGCCGCTCCCCTTTTGCTGAGAGGCATCCGAGCCGCTAAAGAACGGCAGGCCCGCACCGGGACGACCAGCGCCAGCGCCAGCGAGCGGACGCTTCTTGTCCTGATCCTTGGCAGTGAGCTTTTCGATGGCCTTTTTAATGGAAGCAGACGACACGCCCAGGCGCATGAGGATGTCCATGGCCATGCCGTTGCCCTCTTCGACGATGCCGATCAGCAAGTGCTCGGTCGAAACGTAGGTCTGGTTGTTCTCGCGTGCCACGCGGAAGGAGCGCTCCATCACGCTGATGACGAGCGGCGTAAAGGCGAGCTTGGCAGCCTCGGTCTCCTCGCTGGGCTCGGGAACCGTGGTCTGGACCTCTTTGAGGGTATCCATGATGTCATCGTAGGAGATATCGAGCGAGCGCAGTGCCTCGGCGGCAATACCCTCGTCCTCCTTAGCGAGCGCAAGCAGCAGGTGCTCGGTGCCCACCTTATTTGAGTGCAGATCGAGCGCCTCTTGCTTGGCCATGGACATGACCTTGCGCGCGCGATCGGTGAAACGGTCTAACATGCTAGTTCCTCTTAGACGAGCTAGTTTTTCAAACGCAAAGCGCCACTCGTGGCGGCGCTTTGGTCTCTTTACCCATATGGAGTATATGTTAACCGTTGGGACCTTTCCCACCCGTAGCCGCGCGACAACGTCTACAAAAAAGGAATTGCTCGGGTCCGTTTGGCGGTTTGGTTTTGAGCTACTGTCTAGCAGGCGGGCTCGGCACCCATGTCCTCGGCAACGTCATTGACGGCATCGGCAACGGGAGCGCCCGGCATGCGCACGAGCTCCATATGCTGTTCTTCAAAGACGGTTCCCATGGGGAAGGCGCGGCGGAAGACAAAGCGAGCAACCGGGCCAGCCACCAGCAGGTTCCAGGGCAGGGCCATGATAAAGTTGCGCGGAATATTGACGAGCCACATCATCGGCAGCGCCTGCAAATTGGCAAGCGGGCCGCCGGGCATATGGAACAGGCCTTCACACGCGCCGTAGAGCGACATAATGATGACCATGGGAACGACCATGCAGGAGCTGACGGCGAGCGTCATGGCAAGCGGCGAACTCTTACCCGGCGTGACCAGGAATTTAAAGGCGAAACCCTTGGCGAGCGGGCTGGCGACGAACCAGTCGCAGCACATGGCAAAAATGTAGGCAACGGGGAAGCCGAGCCACGCAGCGGCAACGACCTCGCCGTTGATGGCCCCATGCTGCAGGGCAACGTTGTAGATGCTCATCCAGAGCACCATGCAAAAGCACATGATAAAGGTGAACAGCAGGCTCTCTCGTTTGTTGATAGGCATAAAGGACAAAATCCTTTCTGTGTTACGCCGCGGCACCACGCAACAAAAACGGGCGGGCAAGATGGAGCTGTTGGGACTTCATCTCGCCCGCCCGTGGTACGTGCGTCTGCGACTACTTATGTGGTGGAACTACCCTAACACGAACGGCGCGCGCTTCGTAAGCGTTGAGTTTGTGGAGATGCAGGGCACCAACACCCCCGACCCCATAAGTTGCGGTGGAATACGGACTGTTTTGACCCTTTAAGCAACAATTCAGTCCCTATTTCACCGCAACTCATTTGGTGCAAAGTAACCTGTCCCCCTTGCACCAATTAGCTGGTATGGCGCCAGCGAGGGTCGGTGAGGGTTCTCGCCACGCCCAAGCCAACGGGCAGAAACGCCACGATGAGCACTGCGCGCACAAACCAGCCGAGCATGTTGACCGTGTCGAAGGTGCACATGTAATACATAGAGCGATAGAGATACAGACCGGGCACCATAATGACAATCGAAGGCACCGTGAGGGCGATGCGCGGGTAGGTGAGCTTGACTTCGGCCAAGCTTGCCAGCAGACCCGATACCAGCGCGCCGATAAACGCTGCTGCCTCGGGAGGCATTCCCGTGCTGAGGCCCAGGAAGGGAATCATCGTCGGCGCATCGACAAGGGTCAGACGCGGGGTATTGGACACGGCGCCGATCAACCCAGCTGCCGCGGCCATCTTTACCGGGCTGTTGAACATCACCGAGAAGCCGAATACGCCAACGAAGCTCATCACCACGCGCAGGAGCGTAAGGGCAAGCGGCGAAAGGCCGAGCGGGGCAAAATCATCCGGTGCCAGCCCCACACACTCGGCAACCATCCAGCCCACAAGGGTCGCCATCACAATAATCGACACGGCATACGAAAGACGCTCAATGCCGCTTCGCATATCGAGCTTAGCGATGTCGAGGCCTGCCGTAATGAGGGGAAAGCCGGGAATCACAAAGAGCATGGCGCCGATATAGCCTTCTTGGTGCGACATTGCCCCCGGTACGACCTGGCCAAGGCCGAGCAATGCCAGCAGATACGAAACGCAAGCGAGCGCAACGCCCGTCGTCAGCGCGCTAAACTGGCCAAGACCCTGCTTGAGAATATGGGAGCGAGCAAAGTTGCCGACACCAGCGCCCACGAATGCACAGGCCATCTCGATGGGGCCACCGCCGAGCAAAAAGACGAAAGCGCCGCAGGCACAGGCCGCGGCAAGCCCCTGCTGCCAGGGAGTGTAATCGGGCTTTGAGCTCTCAACGGTCTTGAGCATCTCGTGGTATTCGTGCACGGTAAACCGGCGCCCATACGTCTCGATTTCCTTTAAGAAGCTCTCCATCATCCAAATGCGATGGGTATTGACCCCCGTTGTGGGCAGGCTGACAACCTCGTTAAAGCAGTGGCCATCTTCGATGCAGGTGCACTCAAACGACAGAAGACTCAGGTCGACGTGAATCGTGACGCCGAGCACGGCAGCAACACGATTCATGGTATCGCGCACGCGCCAGGCACCCGTTCCGCTTGCCAGCATAAGCATGCCGGTACGGCAGATGATGGATGACTTATCGGTGAGCGGCGCATCGACGGCAAGCTCATCGCCTGCCGTCACGATCTGGTGCCAGTCAGTTTTCATATGGAGCGCGCCGGCACGAACGCCGTGGTGCATGGGGGCTCTCGAAAGCAGTGAGTCAAGGCGCGAAGACTGTGGGGGCTCCGTTGATTCGTCCTCAACCTCATCAGTCTCTTCATCGACCAGATCAAAGGAATCAAGCGGCGCTGGCTCGCGACGGTCGATCAGCTCCTCGTCCTCATCATCAAAGTAATTGAACTGATCGAGCATGTCCTCTTCGATTGAACGCTCGCTCGCGTCGTCCATATAGACGCTCCCTTCCTACCGACTAACCCCCATCCTAGACAGCGACGGCTAAAGGAAACATAAAAGAGACGGCTGTCATGCGAGCCATGCGCGCAATAGCCGTTGGATAGTCGTTTAAGAGCGTCCCTAATGACTACATCGATGTTCTAAGTATCAATCAAGTCAACGCCGCAGGTAGAGGACGGACAGCGAGCGACGTCCAGGGCGA
Source organism: uncultured Collinsella sp. (assembly GCA_902489945.1). Taxonomy (GTDB): domain Bacteria; phylum Actinomycetota; class Coriobacteriia; order Coriobacteriales; family Coriobacteriaceae; genus Collinsella. The sequence goes on along the minus strand of CABUBZ010000020.1, from coordinate 7,529 downwards.
ACAAGTTGGCATGAAAAAGGCAAGGCATAGACCTTCTGGTCATGCCTTGCCTTTTGAATGACAAATTGTCGCCCTGGGCGGCGCGCAGCGTCAACTGGTTACGCGGTTCGTAGAACCGCGTAACCCCCTAGTACATCTTTGCGCCGGCGGGGATGGAGGCGTCGAGCTGGATCAGGTTGAGGCGCTCCTCGCCCTCCTCCTCGTGGACAGCGCTGATCAGCATGCCGCAGCTGGGAATACCCATCATCTTGCGCGGAGGCAGGTTGGTAATGGCGAGCAAGGTCTTGCCGACCAGGTCCTCGGGCTCGTAATAAGCGTGAATACCGGAGAGGATGGTGCGGTCGGTACCGGTACCGTCGTCGAGCGTAAAGTTCAGCAGCTTCTTGGACTTCTTGACGGCCTCGCATGCCTTGACCTTCACAGCGCGGAAATCGCTCTTGGAGAAGGTATCAAAGTCGACGAACTCCTCAAACAGCGGCTCAACGGCGATCTTGGAGTAATCGAGCGTGGGCTTAAGCGACTTAACGAATGGGCTCGCGGCGTTGCCGGCCTCTGCAGCCTTGGCGGCAGCGGCACCGGACTGGAAACCCTTCTCGGGCTTCATGTGCGGGAACAGCAGGACGTCGCGGATAGAAGCCTGGTTAGTAAGCAGCATGACCACGCGGTCGATACCAATGCCAATGCCGCCCGCGGGAGGCATACCGTACTCGAGGGCGCGCACGTAGTCCTCGTCATACTCCATAGCCTCATCGTCGCCGCCGGCCTTCTCGGCCATCTGGGCAGCAAAGCGCTCAGCCTGGTCGACCGGGTCGTTGAGCTCGGAGAATGCGTTGGCGTACTCGTGGCCGGCGATGACCAGCTCAAAGCGGTGAGTCAAACGCGGGTCGTCCTCAAAACGCTTAGCGAGCGGGCTGACCTCGATGGGGTAATCGCACACGAAGGTCGGGTTGACGATGGTGTCCTCGCCCAGCTCATCGTAAATCTCGGCGATGATCTTGCCGGCAGTCCACTCGGGCTTGATCTCCAGGCCCTTCTCGCGCGCGGCGGCAGCAAGCTCCTCGACCGGCGTGTCGATGGTGACCTGCTTGCCGAGCACGTCGGAGACGATGTCGGTCATGGGACGGCTGGCCCACTCACCAGAAAGGTCGATGGTCTGGCCCTGGTACTCGATGACCTCGGGGTTGCCGATGGCCTTGTTAGCCGCCTTAATGACACCCTGGGCGAGCGCCTTCATGCCCTCGAGGTCTGAGAAGGCACGGTAGGCCTCCATCGTGGTGAACTCGGGGTTGTGGGTAAGGTCCATGCCCTCGTTACGGAAGATGCGGCCGATCTCGAACACGCGCTCAAAACCACCGACGATGCAGCGCTTGAGGTGGAGCTCGGTGGCAATACGCAGGTAGCACTCCTGATCGAGCGCGTTGAAGTGGGTAATGAACGGCTTGGCGGTAGCGCCGCCCTGGATGGTCTGCAGGATGGGGGTCTCGACCTCCATGTAGCCGTCGGACTCCATAAAGCGACGGAAGGTAGAGAGAATCTGCGAACGCTTACGGAAGGTCTCGCGAACGTCGTCGTTGGCGATCAGATCGACATAGCGCTGGCGATAGCGGGTCTCCTTGTCGGAAAGACCGTGGAACTTCTCGGGCAGCGGACGAACGGCCTTGGAAAGCAGGGTCGCGCTCTTAGGGGCAACGGAAAGCTGGCCGCGCTGGGTGCGCACGACCACGCCGGTCACGCCCAGGATGTCGCCCAGGTCGAGGGCCTTGAGCGTATTCCAGGCGGCCTCGTCCATGTCGTTGATGCGGCAGAACAGCTGAATCTCGGCAGTCGCATCGCGCACGACGATGAACATGATCTTGCCCTGACCGCGCTTGGCGACCACGCGGCCGGCGATCTTCACGACGTCCTCGGTGTCCTCGCCATCGGCAAGCTCGGCGTACTTAGCCTCGATATCGGCGACGTAGTCCTCAAGCTCAGAGTGCTCGGGATAGGGGTTCTGGCCCGCCTCGAACAGGGCGGCGCGCTTGGCCAGGCGGGTGGCGCGCTCGTCGTTGAGCGTCGATGCCTGATCTGCGGCGTTCTGGTTCTCTGCCATAAGTTAGCTCCTCAAACTAAAACGCTCCCCAGGATTCGGTCCCAGGGAGCGAAAACATACCTTTACGCGGGACCGTGGTCTAGCGTGCGATCTTGGCGATGGTGTAGACGCGAGTCTTGCCGGAAGGCGTAACGACCTCGACGGAGTCGCCCTCGCCGTGACCGATGATGGCATGGCCGACCGGAGACTCGTTGGAAATCTTGTGCTCGAGCGAGTTGGTCTCGGTGGTACCAACGAGCGTGACTTCCATGACCTCGCCGTTGGGATCAATCAGCGAAACGGTGGAACCGATGGAGACGGTCAGGTCGCCCGTGGTGGCAGCAACCTGAGCGTTGGCGAGGATGGCCTGGATCTCGGCAATACGAGCGGCGTTCTGGGCCTGCTTGTCCTTAGCGGCGTCGTACTCGGAGTTCTCCGAAAGGTCGCCGAACGCGCGGGCTTCCTTGATGTCCTCGACGATCTCCTTGGCGTAATCGCCCTCACGCCAAGCGAGCTCCTCGACGAGCTTCTGGCGGCCCTCAGCGGTCAGTACGATCTGGCTTGCGTCCATACGGATATCTCCCCAACTCTGATCAAACAATCAACTGTCAACAAAACGAAAAAGACCGGCTAGCCTGCGGGCAAGCCGGTCAGGTGCTCACCCCAAAGGGATGGGACTACTCTGCGTCCGCGTCGCTGTCCTCTGCCTGCTTCTTCTTGGCAGCAGCGAGCTTGGCCTCGAGCTCAGCGATCTCCTTGTCCTCCTCGGACTGCTCGACCACGACCTCCTCGGCCTGCTTGGTCTCGGCCTTATCGTCGCCCTCCATACCCTCACGGATATTCTTGACGGTAGAGCCGAGGGACTTGCCGAGCTTCGGCAGGTTCTTGGGCCCGAAGATAATCAGGACAACGACGAGAATAATAATGAGCTCAGGAGCCCTCAGTCCAAACATGTAGACCTCCACAATACAGCGAGACAAGCTCGAATGAGTATACCGCGGGTATCGCGGTATCACAACACTAGCTAAAAAAAGGGACCGCAAGAAGCGGTCCCTCCTCATGCTCTGGTCGGGTTGACTGGATTTGAACCAGCGACCCCTGCGTCCCGAACGCAGTGCTCTACCAAACTGAGCCACAACCCGTTAGCTCGACTATAGTAACAAAGATTTTCGCCGCGTGCTAGATAAATTTTTATTTCTTTGGCGCTTCAATGCGAACCGTGTCGGAAACGAGCTCCGTTGCATAAGCCCACCAGCCGTTTTGTTGAGCCGTCGCCGCAAGATTGGCTGCCGTGGCGGCGCTATCGCAGAGAGCAAACGAGCAGGCACCCGAACCGCACACGTTTGTGGCAATGGTACCGTCCTGTGAACGAAGCCAGTCGAGCACCGTTTGAATCCGCGGCTCCATCTGCGCGGAAATGACACCCAGGTTGTTGTGGACGAGCGCGTAGGCCGCCTCTGCGTCTCCCGAGCGAAGGGCAGATGCGATCGCTCCGAGCTTGTCCGCAGGCGCTGGGGTCTCGTCAAAACGTCGATAGGCTTCAATTGTTGAAACGCTTGCCTCGCGCGGCTTAACCAGCACGACGGGTGTCGCGGGAAGTGCGGGGTACTCGGTTGCCAGCACGTCTCCCCCACCTACGTAGAACGCAGGACTCGCGTGCAAAAAGAACGGGACGTCGGCACCGATGCCTCGCGCAATGTCGTCGAGCGCTGGGTCGGTGCGATCAATGCCCCAGAGCTCCGCCAAGGCGACAATGACCGCGGCCGCATCCGTCGAGGGGCCGCCCAAGCCGGCGCACAATGGAATGCGCTTCTCAATCGTCACGCAGATGTTTGCCTCGCGACCATAATGCTCGGCCATAGCAACCGCAGCCCGATACGCCGTATTCTTTTGCATGGGAAAATCTGATGCCGGAATCGTCTGGACGGTCAGCGCCTGTGCCGGCGTAACCGTCACGGTATCGGAAAGACCGACGGCTGCCATCAGGGAATCGACCTTATGGTAGCCGCGGTCGTCACGCTCGGTATGAACCCCCAGATAGAGGTTAATCTTTGCCGGCGCGGAAAGAGTCAGGGACCGATCGGTCACCGTTAGTGCTCCTCGAGCTGATTGCCGAGCGGGGTAAAAATGTGCTCACCGCTCTCGGGGTCGAACAGCTCGACCTGCCCGGTGAGGACATCGATATACTGGTAGGACTGACGCGACTTGCGACCGCGACGCTCGTCGACCTCGACGATAAAGACGGCGGGGTGGACGCTCTTGATGGTGCCCATGCGCTCGACAACGCGGGTGCGGCCCATGTTGGCCTTCACCTTGACGCGATCGCCCACCATATCGGTCAGCTTCTCGTGGATGTCGTCGACGTGATTGACTTCCATCTCTTCCATGAACAGGGCCTCCAGAAGGTGCAATTCAAAAAGGGGATAATACCCCTAAGATAGACAAAACTCTAATACTATAGCACCCTGCTGCCGCCATACGCAAGTAGCTAAAAAAGCCCGGTCCCAAATTGACTACTTACAGACTATCGGTGTCCAAGACGATGGTGAATGGGCCGTCGTTGACCAAGTCGACTTTCATATCGGCGCCAAAAATGCCGTGCGCCACGTGTTCGACATCTTGACGAACGAGCGTCAGGAAGTACTCGTAGAGCTCGTTGGCAACATCGGGTGCGCCGGCATCCGTAAACGACGGACGGCGACCGTGGCGGCAGTCGGCGAACAGCGTGAACTGCGACACCACGAGCACCTCGCCGTCGACATCGGCAAGCGCCAAGTTGGTCTTGCCGTTCTCGTCCTCGTTGATACGCAGCCCGCGGAGCTTGCCCCACAGCTTGTCGGCCTCGGCACGCGTATCGCCATGGCCCACACCCAGCAGCACCAGGTAGCCTCGTCCAATGCGGCCCACGCACTCGCCATCGACCGTCACGCCGGCGTTGAGTACGCGCTGCACCACCGCGCGCACGGCCTACTCCTCGCCCGTCAGTTTGGCGGACAGATGCTCGAGCGCATGGAATCGATGGCTGATGGCGTTCTTCTCATCCGCCGTGAGCTCGGCCATGGTCTTGCCCGGCGTGTCGACCGGCAGGAACAGCGGGTCATAGCCAAAGCCGTGATCGCCGCGGCCCTCGTGCGCGATAACGCCCTCGCAAGCGCCCTCGCCATAGGTGACCAAGCCGTCCGTGTCGATGAGCGCAACGACGCTCATAAAGCGTGCGGTGCGGTCCTCATCTGCCACGCCTTCCAGGTTAACGAGAAGCTTGGCGTTGTTGGCGGCATCGTCGCCGTGCACGCCCGCATAGCGCGCGCTATACACACCGGGCTCACCGTCCAGCGCGTCGACGACCAAGCCCGAATCGTCGGCAATGGCCATAAGGCCCGTCTCCTCAACCGCGGCTTGGGCCTTGATGATGGCGTTCTCCAAAAACGTCGTGCCGTTTTCCTCGGGATCCTCAAAATCACCCAGCTGGCCGAGCGCCACAAAGCGCACCTCGGGCATGACCTTGCCCAAAATGGCCTCGATCTCGGTGAGCTTATGGGCGTTGCCCGTTGCCACGACGATGGTCGCCGCCGGGTCGAGGGCGTCGATGTCAATCTTCTCAAGTGCCATGACTGGCCTCCTTGTCTCTATAGCAAGCCGCGTGAGGGGCGTTTGGGCACTTGACCTCTCCCCTCTCAGGCGATCGGACCTTTCAACGCAGCATTTCAGCAGATAAAACCTACCAAAATAAACCTGTCCCTTTTGGCAGGTTAGGCGATGGCTTGGCGCTGAAGCTCGATGAGCTCGACGATACCCTTGTCGCCCAGGTCGAGCAGGGCGTTGAGGCGTTTGCGGTCAAAGGGCGCCTGCTCGCCGGTGCCCTGGAGCTCGATCATCTCGCCGGTGTCGGTGGCGACGAGGTTCATGTCGACCTCGGCATGGCTGTCCTCGGAATAATCGAGGTCAAGCAGTGTATTGCCGTCGACAACGCCCATGGAGATGGCAGCCACCTGACCGGTAAGCGGGATGCGCTCGATCTTGCCCGCCTCGACCCACATGGCGAGGGCGTCGTGCAGCGCCACCCAGGCGCCGGTGATGCTCGCTGTACGCGTGCCGCCATCGGCCTGAATCACATCGCAGTCGACGGTGACGGTGTACTCGCCGAGCGCCTTCATGTTGACGGCGGTACGCAGGCTGCGGCCAATGAGGCGCTCGATCTCCATGGAGCGACCCTTGCGGTTGGCATGCTCGCGCTTGCAGCGCTTGCCGGTCGACGTCGGCAGCATGGCGTATTCCGCGGTCACCCAGCCGGCCTTAGCCCCCTTTCGCCAGCCCGGCACGCCCTCCTCGATAGTGGCGGCGCACAGCACGCGCGTGTCACCGAACTCGGCCAAACACGAGCCGTGGGCGTGCTTCATGACGCCACGGGTGAGCTTAACGGGGCGCAACTCGTTGGCGGCGCGACCGTTAGCGCGGTTGGCCTGCATGTACTCCATAGAAATATCCTTTCGGCAAAAAATGTGGCGAAGGCCTTGACGGCTGCCTTACATCTATTTCAGCTCATCGATATCGATATGTTCGATGCTCTTGAGCGGCTGACCAAAGATAAAGCTGCCCGCCACCGCAAACTCGGCAATGTTATCGGCCGTCGTGGCAAAACGATGCTGCGGCTCGGCGGCGTCGCCCGCCAGCTGCTCGCGGCGCGTGAGGATATCGGTCAGCTCGCGCGTGGTCTCCTCGGCGGAACTCACGACGCGCACCCCAGGCCCCAGCGCATGCCGGATAGGTCCCACCAACAGCGGAAAATGCGTACAGCCGAGTACCACGGTATCGATACCGTGGTCGCGCAGCGGCTCAACCGTGGCACCCACCAGCGCACGCACGGCAGGCGTATCGAAGATGTCCTCGTTCTCAAGCCACTGTTCCTGCAGATGCGCACCCGAGGCGAGCTCGTGTTCGACAACCTCGACAAAGCTCGAGGCAGGACAGCCGTATACGTCGACACCGGCATCCAAGTCCTGGATGGCACGCGTGTAGGCGCCCGAGCGAATGGTGAGGTTGGTGGCGAGCACACCCACGCGGCGCGTGCGGGTGCTGTTGATTGCCGCACGGGCGCCCGGTGCAATCACACCGATCACGGGGACGTCGAGCACCTGCTGAGCTAGGCGCAAGGCCGCGGCAGTCGCCGTGTTGCAGGCGATGACCATGATCTTGACGTCGTGCCCCGACAGCCAACGGCCCGCCTGCAGCGCAAACGAGCGCACTTCGTCCTCGGTGCGGGTGCCGTAGGGACAGCGCTTGGTGTCGCCAAAGTAGTAGACGGACTCGTGCGGCAGCGCCGTGGCAATCGCACGCGCAACCGTCAGACCGCCCAGTCCCGAATCGAACACGCCGATCGGGCGCGTGTCGCCGGCCAGATTCTCGATATCGGACATTACCTCACCAGTTTCTCTCGAACAGATTGGCTGCACGTTGCGAC